>JBDTMO010000577.1:0-4036 GCA_039934235.1 bacterium
CGACACGATGATTCGCGCGCTGTGCGATTTCGCAAAGCGCAGCGGTGCGCGCCGCGTCGCGCTCAGGGTGCAGGGCGAGTACTCCGCGCTCTATCAGCGGATGATCGGCATGGGCGCGCGCGTCCGATGGACGGATCTGCGGATGTCGCTCGCGGGCTACGGCGAACGCGTACCGGACCATGGGGTGCTTCTGTCGAACTGGGAGATTTAATCCGCTGAACCGCCCAAAACACGAGCTGAGATATCGCCCCGCTTCGCTTCTAGCGCCCCATCCGCGCACGTTGTATTGTCCGCGTTCACGGAAGACCGGCCCGGGTCAGTTCGTCCCAATCCTACCGCCATGCCGATCCCGAATCTGCCGCCGTTAGGCAGCACGCGTCCAACTTATCCGTCGTCACTCACCCGCTTTCAGCAGGACTTGAGTTCTCCCGTGCCAGACGTCGCCAGCGACCCGACTCACCTTATCGCGCGCGCGCTGGCAATTCTCGCGGAAGAAACCGATGCCTGGCAGAAGCGCAGCGTGACGAGCCTCCCGCGCACCATGCGCCCGTGATCTGCACCGCGTGTGGATTCGCGAATGGGCCGCTCATGCGCTTCTGCGGCGGATGCGGCACCAAGCTCGAGGCGAAAGCTCCAGCGCCCACCGAAGCGGAGCGCCGGCAGCTCACGGTACTCATGTGCGATCTCGTGGGGTCGACTGCACTCTCCCAGTCGCTCGATCCAGAAGATCTCCGTGACCTGCTCACCGAGTACCAGCGCGTCTGCTCCGACGCCGTGAAACGGCACGACGGACACATCGCGCAATACCTCGGCGACGGTGTGCTGGTGTACTTCGGGTTTCCGCACGCGCATGAGGACGATGCGCGGCGCGCGATCCGCTGCGCGCTCGACATCCTCAGCGGAATGAATGAGCTCAACGCCGCGCAAGGCAAGCGACTCGATTCACCGCTGCAGGTTCGCATTGGCGTGCACACCGGTCGCGTCGTCGTTGGCACGGTGGGATCAGGCCTCAACCAGGAAATTCTCGCGCAAGGGGACGCGCCCAATATTGCCGCGCGCGTTCAGTCCATCGCGACGCCAGACACCATCGTCGCGAGCGACTCGACGTGGAAAATTGTCCAGGGCTACTTCACCGGCGTGTCTCTTGGCGATCACGAGCTCAAGGGCTTTGCGCGGCCGGTGCGTCTCTGGCACGTCACGACGACGAGTGGCGCAGAGTCGCGACTCGAAGGCATGGGCGCGCTCACGGCGTACGTCGGGCGCGACCAGGAAATCGCACGGCTCGACACGCTGTGGGCAGAGGCGCAAGCAGGCGTCGCACGTTTCGTCACGTTGCGCGGCGAAGCGGGGATGGGCAAATCGCGCCTCCTGGAAGTGTTTCGCCATCGTGTCGAGGTGCCGGGCGTGGACGTCCTCGAGCTCCGCTGCACGCCGTATTCACTGAACAGCGCATTCTTTCCGTTCACGGAGCTCATCGAGCGACGACTCGGTCTCGACCGCACGTTGCCGGCCACCGAGCGACTCGATCGCATCGACGCGCGGCTTGGTGAACTCGGAATTTCGGCGCCGGATGCGGCTCCGCTCGTCGCATCGCTTCTCTCGATTCCGACGGATGATCGGTACGGAGAGCTCGCGCTGTCGCCAGTTCGGCGGCGTGTGCGCACGCTCGAGGTGCTCGTCGCGATGATGAAGGCGCTCACCGATCGCCAACCAACCGTCTTCGTTGCGGAAGACCTGCATTGGAGCGATCCATCGACGCTCGAGCTGTTGCAGCTCATCATGGCCGCGATGCCCGCGTCCCGCATCCTCGGCATTTTCACCGCACGTCCCGAGTTCGAACCGCCCTGGAGCATTGGCGAGCGCACTCCGCTCATCGATCTGTCGCGCCTCCAGAACAGTGAGGTCGAGGCCATCGTTCAAAGCGTTGCGCATGGGAAAACGCTGCCCGGCGAGGTGGTGCGCGAAATCGTTCAGCGCTGCGATGGTGTTCCGCTGTTCGTCGAGGAAGTTGCGCGCGCCGTCATCGAGGCAGGCGTGCTCGTCGAAGGGGAGTTTTCGTGGGAGCTGACCGGGCCACTTCCCACGGGCTTGATCCCGGCAAGCGTGGACGCGTCCCTCATGGCGCGCATCGACAAGCTGGGCGACGCACGATCCACGGCGCAGCTCGCGGCCACCATCGGCCGAGAGTTTTCGCTCGCGCTGCTCGCGGCGGTCAGTGAGCGTTCGGCAGACCAGCTGCGCGAAGATCTGGATCGCATCACGTCATCCGGGCTTGCACGCCAGACAGTGGTCGGCGATCGCGAGATTTTCGTCTTCAAGCACGCGCTGGTGCAGGTGGCTGCATATGAGTCGCTGCTGCGCACCACACGCCAGCGTTTTCACGAACGCATCGCGCGCGTGCTGCGCGCCGATTTTGCGGCGGAAGTCGCACACCAGCCGGAGCTGGTCGCGCGTCACTTGTCCGGCGCGGGCAATCACGCGGACGCGAGCGATTACTGGGCGGCCGCGGGTGAGAATGCGCTCGGACGCCTGGCCGTGCGCGAGGCCAATAGCCATTTCGCCCGCGCGCTCGAGGGATTAAAGACAATTCCAGAGACGCCGGAAGTCCTGACGAAAGAGCTCGACCTCCAGATCGCGATTGCGCCGACGTTGATGGCGGTGAACGGATGGGCCTCGCCCACAGTCGCCGTGGCGTGCGAACGTGCGCGCGCGCTGAGCCTGCAGCTTGGCCGCCCCGACAAGTTGTATCCGCCTCTTTGGGGGTTATGGACCAACCTGTTCGTCGGCGGATTGCTCGACCGCGCGTTGGTCACCGCGCACGAAGCGCTCGCCATGGCAATTGGCAGCGGCTCGCCGATGCTCGAGATCACGGGGCGTCACGCCGTTGCCTACACCTACTACTACCAGGGTGAGTGGGATCAGGCCATTCCGCATGTGGAAGCTGCGCTGCCGCTCTATGAAGTGGAGCAGGAGCGTGTTCTCACGTCCATGTTCCAGCTATCGTCGACGGTCAACTTGCTCGCGAGTCTCGGCTCCAGTCTCTGGATGCAGGGCAAGCAGGATCGCGGGCTCCAGGAAATGGAGCGCATGATTTCTGTGGCGCGCGACCTGAATCATCCGTCTGCGCTGAGCAATGCACTGGGCGTCGCATGTTACATGCTCACGTTCCACCACGACTTTCCGCGCATGCTGAAGTATGCCACCGAAGTGAAGAGCTTCGCGCGCGAGGAAGGCTATGAGCTCTGGTATGCAGTTGGCGTCATGAGCAGCGGCTGGGCGCGAATGCGACTGGGCGGTCGCGTCGACGGACTGAAGGAATTGTTTGAAGGCGTCGCGCTGTTTCGCGCGACACAATCCGATCTCATGGGTCCCACCGTGGGCGTCATTCACGGCGAAGGCCTGTGGGCCGCTGGCCGCCACGTTGACGCATTGCGCATGCTGCGGGAAACGGCGGCGACGGCCTATCAGGGCCACGTCGGTGTGTTGCTCCCGGACGTGTATCGCCTGATGGGCGAAATACTCATGGAGCAGGGCGAGCTTGGCGAGGCGGAAGCCGCGTTCAGGCGCGCGCTTGACACCGCGTCGTCACAGAAGGCGCTGTCGCTGGAACTCCGTGCAGCCCTCAGCCTTCACGCGTTGTTGAAGCGCACCAAGCGAGGCGAAGAAGGCGTCGCCATGGTGGGCGCGCGTTACGATCGGTTTACCGAAGGGTTCGGACAACCGGATCTCGTGAAGGCTCGCGCGATACTCGAGCAGGGCGCGAGGTAAGATGGAGTCGATGATGCCACTCGGCGTCGCACAGCTGTTGGGGACGACGCCGATTCACTTCGCCGCAATTCCCGGCGAGATCGCCGCGGGCGTGCCGCTGGACATCCTGGTCCCGGCGTCGGCACATCCGAGCAACCAACTGCTCATTGAGCGGAGAGTGAAGGGTCGCACACTCACGCCGGTGCGCGCGACATCGCATGGAATCGATGGCGCCACTGGCGTTCAGTATTTTCGTGCGGTGGTGCCGCCGCTGGCGCCTGGTGAAATC
>JBDTMO010000578.1:0-4034 GCA_039934235.1 bacterium
TGGAGCGAAAGAGTCGCGGGCCCGGGCTCTCGAGCTGCCGTGCCACGAGCACCGAAAGCTCTCGGTTGGCAACGACTTGCCGTTGCTTGATGGAGCGCTTTCCGACGTACGAAAACACTGCGCGCCCATGCGCGATCTGCACGTGCCGCTTGCGAAGTGTCGCAATGCCGAAGGTCTTGTTCTCCGTTGCATAGCGTTCGTTGCCAATGCGAAAGAAACTCTCGCTGATCAGCCGTACGACAGCTGCGGCCGCCGCACGTTTTGAAGGAGTGCGCGACGCCGCGTGCGCGCGCACACGTTGCCGTATGTGCGGCAATTCCTTGGCGAGTTCGCGGACGCGGTAGTACTTGCGCAGTTGGCCGCGCTCGACAGCACGGGCATGGTAGCGGTACTGCTTTCGACCCTTCACATCCATGCCCCACGCCTGGATCTCGGCGCCGGCACTCGCCGCGATATGGACGTCGGTCCAACCGGGGGGAACGGCGAGCATGCGGATGCGCTCGAGCGTCCGTTCGTCGCGCACGAGCTTTCCGTCGCTCCGCACGTAGCGGAACCTGGATTTTCCGCCCTCCCGTTGAAGCCATTCTGCCATGCTGAGCGGGAAGGCAAGTTGCGGTCCGTCCGTGTAGCTTTCCGCATGCCCTACGAGTTTCTCACCTTCGACGTGGCCGACCGGATCGCGACGATCACGGTCAACCGGCCGGACAAGCTGAACGCGCTGAACGACACGCTCATGGGAGAGCTTGGACTCGCCATGACCGAAGCACGCGGACGTGAAGACGTTGGCGCGGTTCTCCTCACCGGTGCCGGCAGGGCCTTCGTTGCCGGCGCCGACATCGGCGAGTTGGCAGACCAGAGCGCGACGCAGGCGAAGGCACGCGCGGAACGCGGCCAGCGCACATTTCGCCTGTTCGAAACGTCGCCGAAACCAACGGTGGCCGCGGTCAACGGATTCGCGCTTGGTGGCGGCTGCGAGCTCGCGATGTCGTGTCACATCCGCATCGCGTCGGAGAAGGCCAAGTTCGGCCAACCAGAAGTGAAACTCGGTATCGTTCCCGGGTATGGCGGGTCGCAACGACTGCCGAGGCTCGTGGGGAAAGGACGTGCGCTCGAGTTGTTGCTCACAGGTGACATGATCGATGCTGCCGAGGCGCTGCGCATTGGACTGGTGAATCGCGTGGTGAGCCCCGAGTCACTCATGGACACCTCGCGAGCGATGCTGACGACGATGCTCGGCAACGGCCCGCTCGCGGTGGCGCAATGCATCGAGGCGGTGGATCGCGGTCTCGACATGGGACTCGACGATGCCATTGCGCTCGAGGCGTCGTACTTCGGCCTGCTCTCCGCGTCGGCGGACAAGGCGGAGGGAATGCGCGCGTTTCTCGAGAAGCGGCCGGCCAAGTTCACGGGCTCGTGACGGATGCACGCGTCGTGCTGCGCACTCTTGCGCTGCGCGACTTCCGCAACCTCGCGCGGCTCGACCTGGCCTTCCCTGCCGCTGGTGTCGTCGTCATCGGCGACAACGGGCAAGGCAAGTCGAATCTCCTGGAAGCGATCTACTATCTCCACCTGCTGCGATCCGTTCGTGGCGCGCGTGATGTAGACGTCGTGCGCTTTGGCGCGCCGGGCTTTCACGTTGCCGCCCGCACCGAAGGCGGAACGAATCACGACGTGTCGGCGGGCTTTGAACGACAGGGCCGGCGCAAGCGCGTGAAGCTGGACGGATCGGAGCCTCAACGCCTGAGCGACGCGCTTGGTGCGCTGCCCTGTGTGTTGTTCTCTCCTGCCGACGTGGAGCTCGTGGCCGGCGCGCCGAGTGCGCGCCGGCGGTACCTGGATATTCTGCTCGCACTCTCGTCGCGGCCGTATCTCACCGCGTTGCAGCGCTACCGTCATGCGCTGGCGCAGCGAAACGCGGCATTGCGCGATGCGCTTCGCGCGACGGGAGCAAAGGCGGAGCAACGCGTTGCCGTGTGGGAGGCGCCGCTCGCGCAGCATGGCGCTGTCTTGTGGCTCGAGCGCGTGCGGTGGGCCGAGCAGGCTGCGTCACGATTCGAGGCGGTGTGCGCCGCTATCGGCGAACAGTCCTCCGTCTCGATGCGGTATGCGACGTCGCTCGATCCATCGTCGCGCGAACTGGCGGACGTGCAGCAGGCGTTGACGATGAGTTTCGAGCAGAAACGGTCACTCGACGTGCGGCGCTGCCTCACGCACTCAGGCCCACATCGCGATGATCTCGCGCTCGTGCTGGCCGGCCGCGAGTTGCGCGCGTTCGGATCGGCCGGGCAGCAACGCACCGGTGCGATTGCGTTGCGGCTGCTGGAGGGTGAGACGTTGCGCGAGCGACTTGGCGTCGCACCGATGTTGCTGCTCGATGATCCGTTCGCAGAGCTCGACGTGCATCGCTCGAGTCGTATTCTCGAGTTGCTGGCCGAGCAGTCGATGGGGCAGACGGTGCTTACCGTGCCGCGTGAGAGCGATATCCCGTCGGCGTTGACGCAACTGTCGCGGTGGCGCATTGCAGGCGGTGTGGTGCGTGCTGACGCTGCGGACGACGAGCAGGTTGGTGCGGCATGACGCCCGCCAAGAAGAGGCCTGCGGCGCTTGGTGACGTACTCGCGGATGTGATCCGTGCGGCGGGCATCGAGCAGCGTGTCGAGCAGGCGGGAATTATTCCCGAGTGGACCACGCTGGTTGGTGCGGCCATCGCGAACGTGACCGAGCCGCAATCGATTGCGGCGGATGGTACGCTGTTCGTCCACGTGACGACGAATGCGTGGATGATGGAGCTGTCGCTGATGGAGCCGGAGTTGTTGCGCGCGCTCAATGCGAAGCCGGGGCGGATTGCGGTCAAGAAGATTCGGTGGTTGCTGAAGCAGCGTTGACGGTGGCTCCAACGGACTTTCGTACTGCTTTTTGGGGATCGCCGATGCATCAGATTTGCTAGTGTTCCAAATGCTTGTGGTACAAGGCTTTACACACTGCCTCGACTGTTGCATATCCCATTGAAAACGGTTAACTTTCCTCGTCTGGAACAGGGGTTGGCTTTCGGCTTCTGTTCAGGGGGTAATATTTTGTCTCTTCGCGAGTGGAGTGCATGACCAAGTCGAACGACAAACCGAACGACAAGCCGGCCAACCACGAGTACGGCGCAGGCCAGATCACCGTACTCAAGGGGCTCGAGGCGGTTCGCAAGCGCCCGGGCATGTACATCGGCTCGACGTCAGAGCGAGGGTTGCACCACCTCGTGTACGAAGTCGTCGACAACTCCATCGATGAGGCGCTCGCCGGACACGCGAATCGCGTCGACGTGATCATTCATCCCGACAATTCCATCACGGTCGAAGACAACGGGCGCGGTATCCCGGTCGATTTACACCCGATCGAGAAAATCCCCGGTGTCGAGTTGGCCATGACGGTCTTGCACGCCGGTGGAAAGTTCGACAAGGATTCCTACAAGGTGTCGGGCGGCCTACACGGCGTCGGCGTGTCCGTCGTGAACGCGCTGTCCGAAGTGCTCAAGGTGTGGGTGTGGCGCGATGCGAAGGAGTATTACATGGACTTCGTGCGCGGCGACACCAAGACCAAGCTCAAGGTCCTCGGCGACGTCGCGAAGAAAAAGACGGGCACCAAGATCTGGTTCAAGCCCGATCACATGATCTTCACCGAGTTGGTGTACAACTACATCACACTCGCGTCGCGCTTACGTGAGCTTTCGTTCCTCAACAAGGGCGTCACCATCACGCTCAAGGACGAGCGCCTTGGCGAGGAAAAGGAAGAGACCTTCCTCGCGAAAAACGGCCTGCGCGAATTCGTGCAGCACCTCAACGCGAACCGGAAGCCCCTGCACCAGGAAGTCATCTATCTCGAGACGACAAAGGACGATGTCGGTATCGAGATCGCGATGCAATACAACGACGCGTATCAGGACAGCGTCTTCTCGTTCGTCAACAACATCAACACGCACGAAGGCGGCACGCACCTCACCGGCTTCAAGAGCGCGCTCACGCGCGTCATCAACCAGTACATCCAGA
>JBDTMO010000579.1:0-4033 GCA_039934235.1 bacterium
CTCCGGCCTCGAGATCGGAGCGGATATCGAAATCAAGTTTCTTGGCACCCGCCCCGGCGAAAAGCTCTACGAGGAGCTGTTCTTCAGCGACTCCGTCGCGTCACCCACGGCGCACCCGAAGATTCTGCGCGCGCGCGACTCGAGCTTTCCGGCAGACGGTCATGTGATGATTGAAAAGCTCATCCAGGCGGCCACGAAGAATCAGCCGTCCAGGGAGTTGCGCCGCCTGATCGCGCAGCTCGTTCCCGAGTACGCGGGCATCATCGAAACCGGTGAATTTGCGCTTCCCGTACCGCCGCCACCTAGGCGATGAGTGCGTGCGAGTCCACATACTCGAGCACTTCGTCCGAGGAGACCGTCGCGGCGCCGAGTTTTCCCACCTCGATGCCCGCCGCAATGTTCGCGATGATCGCGGCCTCGGCGGGTGTACCGCCCACCGCGAGCACTGTGGCGAGATAGGCGGTGACAGTATCACCAGCGCCCACGACGTCATAGACCTGGCGAGCCACCGTCGGCACGCGGGCGATCTCGCCTCGCTCCGAAAACAGCACCATGCCGCGCTCGCCCAGCGTAAGCAGCAGATGCGCGACACCTAAGCGCTGAAGCGTGGCCGGGAGCGTCTCGGGGTGATCGACGTCCACCGCCGCGCCAAGCGCTGCCTCGAGCTCGCGCCGGTTCGGCTTGAAGATCGTCGCGCCGCGAAAGTGGAAGAAGTTGCGATACTTCGGGTCGACCACCACGGGGAGCGCTCGTTCCGCGGCGAGGCGCAACACTTCGGCGATCACTTCAGCCGTCAGCACGCCCTTGTTGTAGTCCTCCAGCACCACGGCATCAGCACCGAGCATCGCCTGGCGGACGCGGTCGAGCAGCGGAGCCGTGTCTCGCTCCGAGAGATCCGTGTCCTCCTCTTCATCCACGCGAACGAGTTGCTGCGCGCGCGCAAGAATCCGGGTTTTCTGCGTCGTGCACCGGCTTACGGTGACGAGGCTATCGTCGCGAGCGCCAAGGGCCACGAGCATTCCCCGGAGCGTCTCACCAGCGCGATCGGCGCCGACTGCAGCGACCAGATCGCACGTCGCACCGATCGCCACAACGTTCTGTGCGACATTCGCGGCTCCGCCCAACGCGTGGCTGCGGTCGCGGACGCGCACCACCGGCACGGGTGCCTCCGGCGAAATCCGGTCGACGTCGCCAGTGAGGTAAACGTCGAGCATCGCGTCGCCGACGACGAGCACGCGTTTTCCCTTTACTCGGCCAAGTAATTCGACCAATCTCTCGCGCGACAGCGGCATGGGCATGGTTCGCGCAACGTAGATCACGCGGAACAGCCGGTCAACCAACGGCCGTGTTCGGCACATCCCTTGCCTAGACAGTCGGACGTTCCTTCCGCTCCAACGCGCACCCGCCAGCCCGCCCGTTTGCCTCCTCTCGTCGACAGACTCGCGCACGCCACGAAAGCCAAGCTTCGCACCGTTCAGGATTATTTCTCCCTGGCCGGTCGCGCGATCGGCTTTATTTTCGCGCGGCCGTTCTACGGACAGGACGTGATCCAGCAAATGGACGAGATCGGCGTGAAGTCGCTGGGCATCGTTCTCCTGACCGGGTTCTTTACGGGGATGGTGCTCGCGCTGCAGTCCAGCGTACAACTGCAGACCTTCGGCGCGACGATGTACATCGGACGCCTGGTGTCGGCGTCGATGATTCGCGAGTTGGGCCCGGTGCTGGCGGGATTGATGGTCGCCGGCCGCGTCGGCTCGGGAATCGCCGCGCAACTTGGCTCCATGCGCGTTACCGAGCAGATCGACGCCCTGAACACACTCGGTACCGACCCGATCAAGAAGCTCGTCACGCCGCGCGTGCTCGCCGCGCTGATCATGCTCCCGATTCTCACCATCATCAACGACTTCGTCGGCATCCTTGGCGGCAACCTGATCTCGTCACTGATGGTTGGGATTCCCAGCGGTCTCTATTGGCGCACGGTGTGGGAACAGATTGCGTCCGATGGGTTCACGTTGCACTTCATCCCGAACGACTTCGTGCAGGGCATAACGAAGCCCTTCGTATTTGGCGGAATCATTTCTATTTCCGCGTGCTATTTCGGGCTGAATACCACCGGTGGCACCGAGGGAGTCGGCCAGAGCACCACGCGGACGGTGGTGCTGTCGAGCATCCTGATCCTGGTGGTCGACTATTTCCTGACGCAGATCCTGCTCTCGATTTTCGCGCCATGATCGACGACCCGCGCGATGAGAAACGCGACCCTGACGAAACGAAGCCCGGCAACAATCGGCGTTCGGAAGGCCGACGTATCACCGAGCGAAAGTCGGAGCCCGTTCGAGCCGCTATCCGCGACCAGCTTGCCGAAGATGCGGCAACGTCAGCGAAGGAGGATGCGGATCACGACGTGGACAGCGGAGCGGAACCCGTTATCGAGATGGATCACGTGTACCTCGCCTTCGATTCACCGATTCTCGAGGACGTTTCCCTCGTGGCCCGACAGGGCGAAACGGTGTGCATTGTGGGGGAGTCGGGAACGGGCAAGAGTACCGCGCTCAAACTCATCCTTCGGCTGCTCGTGCCCGAGAAGGGACAAGTGCGCATCAAGGGGCAGGACATCACGCCGCTCAGCTTCAAGGAGGCGTTGGAAGTTCGCCAGTCGATGGGGATGGTGTTTCAGGGTGCGGCATTGTTCGACTCGATGTCCGTGTTTGAAAACATCGCCTATCCGCTGCGCGAGCACACAACGCTGGACGAAGATGAAATCGAGCAGCGCGTGCGTGAGAAGCTGGAGTTCGTCGACCTGGATCCCGATCGGGTCATGGAGCAGCTTCCGTCCGAGCTTTCGGGTGGGATGCGCAAGCGCGTCGGCATCGCGCGCGGCATGGCAAACAATCCGGAAATCATGCTGTACGACGAACCGACATCCGGGCTTGATCCGCTGACGACGGGCACGATCACGCGGCTCATCCTGAAGCTCCAGCGCGAACTCAATGTCACGAGCATCGTGGTGTCGCACGATATTCGCTCTGTGTTCAGGATGGCGACGCGTGTCGCCGTGCTGCACGATCGTCGAATCGCCTTCTTTGGCACGCCGGAAGAGATGGCCGCGACCGACGATCAATACCTTCGAGATTTCCTTGGCGGCAACTGACCCATGAAACGATCATCGACACTCACGTGGGACCAGTTGCGCGTCGGTCTGGTGATTCTCCTCGCAATCGCCGTCGTCGGCGTTGCGATCTACAAGCTCGGTGAGGCCGCCAATCTCTTCGCGAAACGGTACGAGCTCATTGCCTACCTGCCCGATGCAAATGGGCTCAAGGAGGGCGGCTCCGTCATGGTTGCCGGCCAATTGGCCGGAACCGTTTCGAAGATCGAGTTCCTGCCGGTGGACAACGACACCACGCGCAATCTCAAGCTGACGCTCGCCATCGACGAAAATGTCCGCGAGCAGATCCGGCGCGATTCCAAGGGCAAGCTGCGCACGCTCGGCTTGCTTGGAGACAAGGTGTTCGACATCACGCCTGGCACTCCGAAGGCGCTTGTGCTCGTGGCGGGCGACACGGTGAGCGTCGCCCAGACGCTCGACTACGAAGCAGTGATCGCGCAGGCCAGCAGCGCCGTCTCAGACATGGTCGCACTCACGCGCGACCTGCATGCGATCACGAGTGGCATCGTCAGGGGGGAAGGCTCGCTCGGCCAGCTCGTCACGAACCGCCAGCTGTACGATCAGCTCAACGGAACGCTTAGCCGCGCCAACACGATGTTGGCGAGTTTCCAGAATCCCAATGGGACGATGGGGCACCTGCTTAACGACCCGACTCTTTACAACCGGCTCGTTGGCGTGATCGGTTCAACCGATTCGCTGGTCATCTCGATCAATTCGAACAAGGGCACCGCGGGATTGTTGCTGCGTGACACCACGCTCTATCACAACCTGCTGGGCATCACCAAGGGCGCCGACTCGCTGATGAAATCGTTGTCGAGCGGGCAGGGAACTGCTGGAAAATTCCTATCCGACCAGACGCTTTAC
>JBDTMO010000580.1:0-4026 GCA_039934235.1 bacterium
TCATCACACTTCACACCGATCGCAGGCTTAGCCCGACTATGATGAATCGCCGCTATCTCCTATCGCTCGCCATCGCCGCCGTTGCGCTCCCCGCGACGGCCTCCGCGCAGGCTCCAAAGCTCTCGTCGCGGACCGTGGCCGCCAACGCCTCCGTTGCGCCGTACATGGTCATGGTCACTCCGCACGAGAGTGATCGCCGAGTGGACATCACCGTGGATGGCAAGCCGTTCACGTCGTACATCTGGCCGACCAACCAGAAGAAGCCGATCCTCTATCCCATCACGTCCGACAAGGGCACGGTGGTAACGCGCGGCTTTCCGCTCGAGCCGAGGGCCGGCGAGCGTACCGATCATCCGCACCATGCCGGACTCTGGTTCAACTACGGCAACGTGAATGGTCTCGACTTCTGGAACAACTCCGATTCGATCAAGGCGAGCCAGGCGTCGAAGTACGGCACCATCGTGCATCGCGGAATCAAGGCGACACACAGCGGAGCGGGCGAGGGCACGCTGGACGTCATCGAGGAGTGGGTCACGAGCACGAACGTTCCGCTGCTCAGGGAAAATACGCGCTTCATCTTCCGCGCCCGCGACGGCGTGCGGACGATCGACCGCATCACGCAGCTGACCGCGCTCGACTCGACAGTGAACTTCGACGACAACAAGGAAGGCGTGATCGGCATGCGTGTCGCACGCCAACTCGAGCAGCCGTCCATGACGCCGGAGAAATACACGGACGCCAGCGGCAAGGTGACCAACGTGGCGAAGCTCGACACGGCGGGCATCCACGGCTGGTACACGTCGTCGGAGGGCAAGGAAGGCGACGCGGTGTGGGGCACGCGAGGTAAATGGGCAATGCTTACCGGCGACGTGAACGGGGCGCCCATCACGCTCGCGATGCTCGACCATCCGAAGAACGTCGGCTTCCCCACCTACTGGCACGCACGCGGATACGGACTGTTCGCCGCCAACCCGCTCGGCCAGAAAGCCATGAGCAATGGCAAGGAAGAGCTCAACTTCAAGCTTGCTCCGAAAGCGTCCGTCACCTTCCGCCATCAAGTGCTGATTCTGGATGGAAAGGCAACGCCAGCCGACGTCGAGAAATACTATGCGCGCTTTACGCACTGATTCACGTCGTTGATCCCATACGACACAGAGTCGACATGACCACGGCTCGTCGTTGGGCGTTTTACTCTGTCGTCCTGCTGTGCGCACTACCGGCTGTCGCCGTCGCGCAGTGGGACGACAATCTTCTCAAGCCGTTCGTGATGAACCATTGGGCGGCTGGCGCGTCGCCGGTTGACGTGTCGTTCCTGCTGGAGGCTCCGGCGGGCAAGCATGGCTTCGTGCGCGTGCAAGGGGGTCATCTCGTAAAGCCGAATGGTGCCCGACTCCGCCTCTGGGGAGTGCACCTTACGGACTGGAGCCGAGGGTCCGTGTTGCTGCCGCCCAAGGAAGACATCCCGATGTGGGCGGGGACGTTGGCGCGCTACGGCGTAAACTGCGTCCGTCTCCACTTTATCGACCTCGACGCGCCACGCGGCATCATTGCCGCTGGAGGCACCGACAGCCGAAGCCTCGATCCGCAACAGCTCGATCGCCTGGATTTCCTGGTGTCGGAGTTGAAGAAGCGCGGCATTTACGTCGACTTGAATCTCAACGTCGGCCGATCGTACAAGGCAGGCGATGGTGTGCAGGACTTCGACAAGATTCGTTGGGGCAAGGGGCTCGTGCTGTTTGATCCACGACTGATCGAGCTGGAGAAGGAATACGCGAAGCAGATCCTGACGCACCTCAATCCGTATACGAAGAACGAATACCGGAATGAGCCATCGGTGGCGATCGTCGAAATCCTCAACGAGAATGGTTTGTGGGTGGGGTTCAACGCCCCCACGCCGTTTTACGATGAGGAGTTGACGACACAGTACAACGCGTGGCTCAAGCAGAAGCTCACGCCGGCTGAGGTGCAGCGGCTGCGTGAAATAACCGGTGTAACGGCCGACGCGCCAATACCTCGACTCAAGGGGCCGGAAGTCGGCAGTGCACCCAAGGAGCGGTACAACGCAGAGATGTCCTTCATCGGCGATGTGGAGTCGGCGTTCTACCTCGACATGGCCTCTTACCTGAAGAACACGCTGGGCGTAAAAGTGCCCATTACGGGGACCGCCGATCACAGTCATACCGGTTCCAGCTACCCGATGCTGTCGTCGCTGGCAAAGCTGGATGTCATGGATGGTCACGTCTATTGGGAGCATCCCGGTTCACCGCCGCCGGTAAATACGCCCATGGTGAACGATCCCCTGCACTCCACCATCGTGCAGTTGTCGCGCACCGCGATGGCGGGTAAACCGTATACGGTGAGTGAAGTCAATCATCCATTTCCCAACGACTGGGCGAGTGAAGGCATTCCGATTCTCGCCGCGTACGGAAGCTTTCAGGATTGGGACGCCATCATCCTCTATACCTTCGAGCCCAAGAAGGACTCGGCGTGGAAGCCGTATGTCGGTGACCCGTTCGATATCTCGCTCGATCCGGTGCGGATGACGCAAATGGCTGCTGGTGCGTTGATGTTCCTTCGTGGCGACGTTCACGTAGCGAAGGAGACGGTGAGCCGTAGTTACTCTCGCGAGCGGGTATTCGAGAGCCGTAAACTGGGCAGGGCGGAACAGCCGTACTTCACGCCTGGTTTCCCACTCGCTACTCCGTTGTTGCATGGCACTCGCATTTCGTCGCTCGATGGTCAACCCACAGGCGCTTTCTCCGCGCCTGGCGCGATGCCACTGGTGTCGGATACGAGGGAGCTCGCGTGGTCGACGTCGCCACTGAATACCGGGCTCGTGACCGTCGAGACAGACCGCACGCAAGCGCTCATTGGATTTGTAAAGGCCAACGGCAAGTCGCTGAAGAATCTCGCGGCGAACATCGACAACACGTTTGCCAGTGTGGTGCTGGTGTCGATGGATTCCAATCCGCTGTCGCGTGCGTCGCGGATGTTGGTGTCTGCCGCCTCGCGAGTAGCCAACACGGGTTTGAAGTGGAATGCAGACCGCACACGAACGGTCGATCAGGGCGGGTCGCCGTCGTTGATCGAGCCAGTCACCGGCACAATCGTCCTTCGCAATCTCAGTGGTGCGATTGCGAGCGTTACGGCGTCCGCGCTCGATGGATCAGGCAAGCCGATCGGTGCGCCGATCGCCGCGACAAAAGGTGACGCAGGGTGGGTGCTCCCGGTCGGCGCTCCAGTAACGACGTGGTATGTCGTGAACGTCAAGCGCCGCTAAGACGATGATGCCGCGCTCCGTTCTTGCTTGCTGTGCGGTGCTGTTGGCAGCCGCGTCGCGCGAGGCGACGTCGCAGGTAGCGGAGACGGCTGCGCCGCCAAAGGTGCCCGGAGGCGCGTCGACGTACATGATCGGAGCGGATCTTTCCGCCATGAAGGCAGCGGAAGATCGCGGCACGGTATTCAAGGACGGCGGACAGGCAAAGCCAGGCCTGGAGATATTCAAGGACCATGGCTACGGCTGGATTCGGCTTCGGCTGTTTCATACGCCAACCCAGCTTCCCAACAACCTGAACTACACCATCGCGCTGGCCAAGAGCGCCAAGCAGTTGGGCTACAAGTTCCTGCTGGATTACCACTACTCCGACACGTGGGCCGATCCGGGGAAGCAGTTTGTTCCGAAAGCGTGGGAAGGCAGGACGCACAAGCAACTGGTTGTCGCGGTCCGCGATTACACGCGAGAGACAACGGCGGCATTTCGTGATGCCGGTGTGCTGCCCGACATGGTGCAGATTGGCAACGAGATCACGAATGGAATGATCTGGCCGGATGCGAAGCTGCAAGCGCTTTTCGAGAAAGGGGAAGGAACCTTTGAAAAGTATCTCGCCAAAGCTCAACTGGCCGATCCTTCGCTGCGGGCCGAAAAGTTCCGCGCCCAGCTCGAACAAGCGCGCGAACTGGGCTTGATCACAATGTGGTCGCGACGCGGTGCCGAATTGGTCCAACCGCTGCGCCAGGGCGACGGGG
>JBDTMO010000581.1:0-4021 GCA_039934235.1 bacterium
CACGCAAAGTCTAGCGAAGGTGAGGCGGCAAGGTGCAGATCCTTCGACTTCGCCTCGGCGAGACGTAGGGGCGTTCACGGTTGACCGTTCAGTGTTCACCGGTCACAGTTCACCCATGACACAACCCGTGTCCTACCACTTCGATACAATTGCCGCGGAGAATCCCGTCGGCGCTCCGGTGCTGTGCCTGCCGGGGCTTTTTGCCGGAAGCTGGGTGTTCGAGCGACTGCTCCCGCTTATCGCAAAGCGCGGCTATCCCGCGCACGCGATGTCGTATCGCGGACATCCCCCGCTTGCTCCGTTGAGTTCGATTGGCGAGCAATCGATCATGGATTTCGTGGACGATGCGAGCAGTGCGGCCCAGTCGCTCGATCGCCCCATCGTCATCGCGCACTCGCTCGGCGGACTCGTCGCGCAGCTGCTTGCGCAACGCAACCTGGTGCGTGCCGCGGTGCTCGTATCCCCAGCGCCACCGCGCGGGATCAATGTGCTGAGCCCTTCAATCCTGGTGCGCATGGCGCGGTATCTCCCCGCCCTGCTCCTCTCGCGTGCATTCCTGCCGACGAACGCGCACTTCGACGCACTCGTGCTCAATCGCGTTCCGGACGCCGACCGAACCGCCGTTCGCGACCGGTTCGTCCCCGACAGCGGGCGCGCTGCGCGCGATATCGCGCTGGGCGCGCACAAGATTCTGCCGAGTGCGATACGCGTTCCATTGCTCGTGGTCGGTTCCGAACACGATCGCTTCATTCCGCTCGGCGTTTCCCGTCGTGTGGCGGCTAAGTACGGCGCGCCGCTTCACATCGCGCAGGGACACGGGCACTTTCTATTTTCCGAGCCGGGTTGGGAACAGGAGGCGGCGTTCATTCTCGACTGGATCGACAGCCTGCCCAGCGCTGTGCGTCATCGGCAGCCGATCAGCGTGTGATTTCTGCGAGAACCTCACGACTCATTCGCGGGTTAGTCCGGCACCGAAATCACCGTCCAGCAACAAGGCAATCATGACAGACCAGGAAATCGCTGCGAAGCAGTACGCACACCCCGAGGCGCTCGCGAGCACGGATTGGCTCTCCCAGCATCTCGACGATCCCACCGTGAGAGTCCTGGAAAGCGATGAGGACGTGCTTCTCTACGAGGTAGGCCACGTTCCAGGCGCGCTCAAGATCGATTGGCATGCAGACCTGAACGATCCCGTGCAGCGCGACTATATCTCGCGCGACGCGTTCGAGGCACTGGTGCGGCGACTCGGAATCGATGAGTCGACGACGGTGGTGTTTTACGGCGACAAGAACAACTGGTGGGCGACGTACGCGTTGTGGGTCTTTCAGCTGTTCGGTTTCAACAATGCGCGCATACTCGACGGCGGACGCGCAAAGTGGGAAGCCGAAGGCCGTGAGATGACGACTGACGTGCGCGCCGTGCCTCCGTCGCAGTACAAGGCCGCAGACCGCGACGACGAGCCGATTCGCGCCTTCATGAGCGACGTGCGCAAGCACATCGATGCAAAGGGCAAGTTGATTGACGTTCGCTCGCCGGACGAATATTCGGGCAAGAAGCTGCACATGCCCGAGTATCCGCAGGAGGGCGCGATGCGTGGTGGCCACATTCCCGGGGCGAAGAGCGTCCCTTGGGCTGGTGCTGCAAACGCGGACAGCACGTTCAAGAGCGCGGTCGAGTTGCGTGCGATCTACGAAGGTGAGGCTGGCCTCGCGAAAGGCGATGACGTCGTGGCGTACTGCCGGATCGGCGAGCGATCGTCGCACACGTGGTTCGTGCTCACCTACCTGCTCGGCTACGATACCGTGCGCAACTACGACGGCAGCTGGACGGAGTGGGGCAACGCTGTGCGCGCGCCAATCGAGAAATGAGCCATTCGGTGCAGATCGTACGCGCCGTGTGGGACGGAGAGCACCGGTTCGATACGGGGAGAGTCGGTGGGCCATCGGCGCGCATCGACGGCGACGGCGTAACAGGGCAGACACCGCCGGATGCACTCTTGAGTGCCCTGGCCACCTGTTCCGGTGTGGACGTCGTGGACATCCTTGCCAAACGGCGGACGCCGGTGGAGAAGCTGTCCATCGACATGACGTTCACACGGCGGACTGCACAACCGCGACGCTTTCTACACATCGTGATGACGTATCACATCGATGGCGCCGGAATCGAGCGCATTCACGCCGAGCGCGCCGTGCATCTCGCCTTCGAGAAATACTGCAGCGTGGCGGCGTCACTGGCGCCGGACATCGCTGTCGAAATGATGGTGGTGTTGAACGGCGTAAAGGGTGAGCTCGTTCGACTCCCGCCCTATTTGCCAAAGGCTGGCGTGTAATGCAAAGGACCTGCACGGCGTAAACGCACGTGCAGGTCCCTTCGCTTCACGGAGACAACGCGGATCAGGACCTTTCGCGACGCACCTTGTTCCAGCAGCCGCAGCCTTGCCCTTTCAGCTTTTCCGCCAGCTTCGTGCGGAGTCCGTCCGGCGCGCCGATTTGTTCTCGGAGCTTCGCCAGGGTGTCAAGGAAGCACTCCTGGTAGCCCTCGTACTCCCTGCACTGCGCACAACTCGCAATGTGTGCCCGCAACCGCTCGGCGCCGCGGGGGGTGAGTTCGTCGTCGAGATAGTCCCAGAGGTGTCGCAGCACGTCGACACAGTTGGACGAAAGGCCGAGGCCTTCAAGCTGCGTGCGGGCTGGGGCGCTCATCGCGCGCCCCCTGTCTGCGCCGTGACGAAGCCAAGATCTTCGGCCACCGTGAGCAGCTTTTCCTGAAGCAGCCTGCGTCCGCGAAACAGGCGTGAGCGCACCGTGCCAATTGGCACGCCCATCACCTGCGCAGCCGTCTCGTACGTCATGTCTTCGACATCCACGAGGATCACCGCCGATCGAAACGGTTCCGCAAGGTCGTCGAGCGCGTCGCGAAGCGCGGGCGCAAGATCGAGTGTCGCGAAGAGTGAGTCGTAACCCCGTTCACGTGCAGCCGCATACACCGAGCCCGCCGCGACGGCGTCTTGCTCTCCGTCCTCGAGATCGACGGTGGGGCGCTGGCGTTCGCGCGAGCGAAGAAAGACGTTGCGACAAATCGTGAACAGCCACCGCCGACACTCGGTGCCGGGAATGAACGTGTGCCAGGACCGGTACGCGCGCAAATACGTCTCCTGCACCACGTCGTCGGCATCGGCGTCGTCTCGTGTGAGCGAGAGCGCAAAGCGGTAGACGTCGTCGAGCCAGGGGAGGGCTTCCCGTTCGAACGCGGCGTCACGCTCCGCGTCCACAACGGGTGCAGTTCCAGAAACGTCGAGAGCCATGCCCGAAGCGTCGGAGAGGTCTCCGAGCTGCTGGGACATGGCGAGTGTGGCCGTCGTCATTTATAGTGTCAGTTAGTTTACATGACAACTATACATTAAACGAACCGATTGCGCAAGTGGGCGCCCTTCATAACGCCCCCCTATGTTTGCTCGATGCGCGCTCGCCTGATCGCCGCGTTTGCGGCCGTCTACGTCATCTGGGGCTCTACTTATCTGGCGATTCGATTCGCCGTTGAGACGCTACCGCCATTGCTCATGGCGGGTGCGCGCTTTGCCATTGCCGGGGCCATTCTCCTCTTGTGGTCGCGGCTAACCTCCCCCGCAGTTCGACCAACGCGACTCGATTGGCGCACCGGACTCGTCAGCGGCCTCTTGCTTCTGCTTGGCGGCAATGGAGGGGTTGTATGGGCCGAGCAGCGTGTGCCGTCCGGGATCGCGGCGTTGCTGGTGGCCGTGGTGCCCTTGTGGATGGTGCTGCTCGACTGGCTGCGCCCGAGCGGACGGCGGCCGCCTGCGTTGGTATTCGTTGGACTTGGCCTGGGCCTCGCCGGACTCGCGCTACTTGTCGGAAGTGATCCGCTCCACCAAGGCGACATCGACATTGCGGGCGCCATCGTCCTCATGTTCGCCTCACTCGCGTGGGCAGCCGGGTCCCTGTACATCAAGCATGCGCCGCGAGCCAGTTCGGGCTTGAACGGCGCGGCGACGCAGATGCTG
>JBDTMO010000582.1:0-4012 GCA_039934235.1 bacterium
GCACGCACACGGTGGCTGATCTCGGCGCTGACGTTCCTGCAACGTTCCTGCATGAGCTGCAACACCTCATCTGGTTTTCGCAGCACGTGGTCGTCAGTGGCTCTACGGAAGGCTCCAGTTGGATGGATGAAGGACTGAGTATCGTGGCTGAGGAGCTCGGATCGTTGTATTACGAGCAGAAATGCCCACCGCCGGCGTGTCGCACCAACGCGGCGCAACTCTTTCCGGATTCTGCGCAGGGATTCGTCTCCAGCTTTCTCTATGATTCGTATCAGTACGCGCTCCATCCGGATACGTCGAGCATCACGTTGCACGACGATTCGGAGAACGGCTTTTCCTGGCGCGGCGGAAACTGGCTCCTGATGCGATGGCTCGGCGATCAATACGGGACGGCGTTCTTCAAGAAGCTGGAGCGAGGTCCATCCAACGGGCTTGTGGACATCGAGCAGGCGAGCGGGCAGGCCTTTCCGTCGATTTTCGCGAACTTCGGAGTGTCGCTCTATGCGGACAGCCTTCCTGGTTTACCTCGTGCGACGGCGCCGGCGGTGAATCGTTTCGGGTCGCGCAACGTGAAGGCACTGTGGGCGCGGCTCTTCGCGACGTCCGGGAGTTCTGACGTTCCGCTCTCCAATCCGATTCAGCTTACGGCGATCGGCACAACGGCGTCGACGGTGACGCTTGCGCCGGGATCGATGAAGTTCTATCGGCTCGATACGCCTGCAACGTCGGCGACGGTGACGATCCAGTTTGCTGCGCCTGGTGGGACGCCGTTGTCGGGCGCACTCCGGCCGCAGTTGAGTGTCTTTCGGTTGCCTGCGGGGCAGTAGGCGACAAGTGACAAGGGCAGCGTAGGCGGCTGTCATCCCGCAGGGAGCGAAGCACCCACTCGCTCCGCTCCAGCTGGATGACAATTGGATTCGCGCGCGAGACTCGCGCGAAGCCCATCGGGACGCCCATCTTGGCAAATGCGCAAGATTCGCGGACTTCGTTGGTGGATGATCGGCCTCATCATGTTGGGGTCGATCGTGAATTATCTCACGCGCAGCACGCTGGGCGTCGCCGCGCCGACGGTGCTCAAGGATCTGCAGATCACGACGCAGCAATACTCGTGGATCCTCAGCGCATTCCAGATCGCCATCATGCTGCAGCCTCTTTGCGGCTACGTGCTCGACGTCCTCGGCCTCAAGCGCGGCTTTGCAATTTTCGCGACGGCGTGGTCGATCATCAGCATGGCGCACGGATTGGCGCATAGCTGGCAGGTGCTCGCGTGGTTGCGCGGGATGTTGGGATTGGCCGAAGGGTCGGCGAATCCGGCGGGGATGAAGGCGACGGCGGAGTGGTTTCCCGCGCGAGAGCGTGGACTCGCGGGCGGCGTGTTCAATCTTGGCGCATCCGTTGGTTCGATGCTGGCGCCGCCACTGGTCGTGTGGGCGATCCTCATTCACGGTTGGCAGATCGCCTTTGTGATCACCGGCGCGCTAGGCCTCGTGTGGGTGGCACTCTGGCTCACGTTCTATGAATCGCCGGAGAGTCATCCGCGACTCAGCGACGAAGAACGGGCGTACATCCTCGCTGGGCAGGAGACGCATCTTCAGGACGACGGCACGCGGCCGTCCATGTGGAAGATCCTGGGGCAGCGCAATTTCTGGGGAATCGCGCTGCCGCGTTTTCTTGCCGATCCCACGTGGGGGACGCTGACGTTCTGGGTGCCGCTGTACCTCACGACTGTTCGGCACTTCGACCTCCAGGCCATCGCGTTGTTTGCGTGGCTGCCGTTTCTTGCCGCCGATTTCGGCAGCATGTTCGGCGGACTCGTCGTGCTGCAGTTACAGAAGCGCGGCGTCGGCCTGCTGAATGCGCGGCGGTCCGCGTTTACGCTTGGCGCAGTGATGATGACGGGCGTGGGATTTGTCGGTTTCGTCGACAGCCCATATGTCGCGATTGCGCTGCTCAGTCTTGGCGGTTTTGCGCACCAGACGTTGTCGGTCACCGTGATCACGATGTCGTCCGACCTCTTTCGCAAGAGTGAAGTGGCGACCGTGGCCGGCATGTCGGGCACGTTTGGCAACCTCGGGTTGCTCTTGTCGTCGCTGGCGATCGGTGGCCTCGTGACGACGATCGGTTACACGCCCTTCTTCGTCGGTCTTCCCGTGCTCGACCTCATTGGCGCGGGCGTTCTGTGGACACTCGTGCGCGAGAAACAGCGGTGAACATCAGTAATCCCATCCTGAAGGGGTTCAATCCCGATCCATCCATCGTTCGCGTTGGCGACGACTACTACATCGCGACGTCGACGTTCGAATGGTATCCGGGCGTCGCGATTCATCACTCGCGCGACCTTGTGCATTGGCGCCTGCTCACTCGGCCGTTAAGACGCGCGAGTCAACTCAACATGTTGGGCGATCCGGATTCGTGCGGGATCTGGGCGCCGTGTCTCACGTATGCGGATGGTTTGTTTCACCTCGTGTACACTGACGTCAAGCGCTATGGTCGTGCGGCGCAGGCGGGTGCAGGTGGTGCAACGCTGCGTGACACGCACAACTACCTCGTGACGTGTGGCCAGATCGATGGTGAGTGGTCTGATCCCATCTATCTCAACAGCAGCGGTTTCGACCCATCCTTGTTTCATGACGACGACGGAAGAAAGTACGTCGTCAACATGTTGTGGGACTACCGGCCAAACCAGAATCGTTTTGCGGGCATCGCGCTCCAGGAATACTCAGCGAGCGAGCGACGCGTAATCGGGAAGCGGGACGTAATCTTCAAGGGAACGGCAATCGGTTTTACGGAGGCGCCGCATCTGTACAAGCGCGATGGTTACTACTACCTGATTACGGCGGAGGGTGGCACCGGCTGGGGGCATGCGGTGACGATGGCGCGATCGCCTTCGATTGCTGGGCCGTACGAGTTGCATCCCGACGTTTACATCCTGACGGCGCGTCATCGCCCGGATGTCGAGTTGCAGCGCGCCGGGCACGCGGATCTTGTGGAGACGCAAGGTGGGGAGACGTACATGGCGTATCTCTGCGGACGGCCCCTGCGCAATCGCGGGCGTTGCACGCTGGGGCGGGAGACGGCGATCCAGCCAATGACGTGGGGTGATGACGGCTGGCTTCGCACGACCGATGGGGAGGGCCTGCCGCAGGTGGATGTGGTCGCGCCAGCGCTGGAGGTGCATGCATTTCCGGTGAGGAGCGAGCGCGAGGAGTTTACCGACGCGCAATTGCCCATCGACTTTCAGTGGCTTCGCACTCCGTGGCCCGATGAGCTGTTCAGTCTTTCGGAGCGTCCGGGCTTTCTAAGGCTCTATGGCCGAGAGGGGGTGGGGAGTCATTTTCGCCAGTCGTTGGTGGCGCGTCGGCAGCAGGCGCATTGTTTCAGCGCGTCAACGGTGGTGGAGTTCGAGCCCGAGCATTTTCAGCAGATGGCGGGACTGGTCTGCTATTACAACAGTGCGAAGTTCCACTACTTCCATGTTTCGTGTGACGACACGCTGGGGAAATACATTCGTGTGATGTCGTCGGTGCCTGATCAAGTACAGGCGGATGTGTTTACCGCGCCAATCGTAATACCGGCCGGCGCTTCGGTGGAGTTGCGTGTGGAGGTCGACTTCGAGCGGCTGTATTTTGGCTATCGAGTTGCGAGTTCGGATTGGAGTTGGATTCCGCAGCAGTTCGATGCGAGCATATTGTCTGACGAGGCGAGTGCGCCAGGCGCTCCGAATTTTACGGGGGCGTTCGTCGGCGTGGCGTGTCAGGACATGTCGGGTGCGGGGCTTGTCGCGGACTTTGACTGGTTCGAGTACCGGGAGCGCGAGTACCTGATCGAGCCGCGGCGGTAGGGGTTGGGGCGCGGGCTGCCAAGAAGAGCTGGTAGTTCCTTGCGCGACGATCGTTTGCGTGCGGTTGAACGATCCGCGTAAATCCGCCAAATCCGCGAGAATCCGCGTTGAAAGTTGTTAAACGCGCTTTCTACCGCGTTCCTCAAGGGCGTTGGTCGGAACTCTAACGCG
>JBDTMO010000583.1:0-4003 GCA_039934235.1 bacterium
TGCGTTGTCGAGCGCGCGTTCCCATGCCGTTGCGACCTCGATGCTGAAGCGCCAGATGTATCGGCAATTCACGCTCCGGCCGGTAAGATTGATCACCGCCTCCGAGCCGTCGATCACTTCGGTCCACGCGCCCAACGTTCGCGCGTCCCACGGGACGACGCGCCACGGATGTCGTTGGTCGTCGGTCGTGCGGCTGAGGACCACGACATCACGACCGCCGGTCGTGAACGCGCGCGCCAATAGTGTTCCCACTTGTCCAGTGCCGCCAGCGATGACGATGGTCATGCGATCCTCAGCGATCGCGTGACTCGCGCTCTCGAGTACGACTCAGGTCAAACGACGCCAGCGGCGACTCGCGCAATGCACGCGTGTGCTGCGTGTCCGCGTTCAGCTCGGCGACCACAGGCGGGCGCGCGGGACGCGCAATCAGCCACGCGATCCAGATCAGTAGCGGCGGTCCGGCTACCCAGAGGGCGGCGGCAGTCAACGATACGGAGCCGTCCCATACAGAACGTCCGGCGTTCGTCACAGTGAGACGAAGCCCGTCGTTGCCGAAACCGGCAGAAACGCTGCCCTTGGCGTTTTCAGGAAGCACCTTGAGAATGGCGCCAATGGCAGATCCCAGCGTAACACCGACGAGCGCGATCCAATACACCGTCCACGCTGTAAGTAGGTGCCGCGGGCGCCAGCGGCTGATTGAAAGGTTCATCGCCTTGTTTCTCCCGGTCTGCTGTAGCTCAAAGATTCAGGCGTGATTGCGCTGCTGCACGTTCAGCATTCGGCCGACATCTGCGACACGAGGATGTCACCGGCGTGTGCAACAGAATGTTAACCGCGGCGCCAACAGGCTTCTATCGCATCTGATCGTGCCGCGACAAGTTGGGTCTGCCAGCGGAACAACACCAATGCGAGCAACATCTTGTCGACTTCCGTGAACCGCGCGCTGCCGATCGATCCTACGGCTCCGGAACTCCTCGAGTTCTACAGTAGGCTCGTCGCGTACTATCGCAACTGGGCGCGCCTTCACCGCGCTGTCTATTGGGGCTTGATGTTTTGCGTCGTCGGTTCAGGACTCTCGGTGGGATGGCTCCTGCTGTTCAAAGCCGAGGCCGTACGGATTGCAGCGTTGGCGTTGTTTCTCAACGGCCTGCTCGTGGTCAGCAATGTGATCGGCGCGGACCGCAAATACCCGCGATACCGTACTGTGGAACTGCGCCTGGTGTTCGAACTCCAACGTCTGCGCCAAGGTGTCGCAAGGCAGGTGATGAGCGGGGTTACGCCCGACACGGCGCTGCTGGCGGAGCTGGAGATCCTTCATCCGAAGGTTGAATCGCTCGTGCTTGCTGAATTCAGTGAGTTCTTTGGGGAATTCAAGACGCTGGGAGAGGTACACGGCCAGTTCGCCCAGGCTGCCGCGAAGAAGTAGTCCTCGAACCCCCGCCGACGCGACCTGCGTCTAGGTGTCCTTCGCCGGACCAAGGTCGCAACCAAAGACCTGAACGGGTTCGGTATCGGCGGTGAGTTGGCGAGTCTCCTCAAAGCGGAGTCCAAGCGCCTCGAGCACCGAAATCGATGGTTTGTTGTCTGGCGACACGATGGCCGCAAGGCGGGTCAGACCGAAATCGTCGCGCGCATGATGCATTACCGCGAGGGCTGACTCGCGTGCGTAGCCGTTCCCCCAATACGCTGGCCTCAATGCGAAGCCTACGTCGACGTCTTGAAGCGCCTCTCGTTTCAGCAGGCCGCACATGCCGATCGGCGTACCGCCATCGGTGAGGCGAACGAGATAGAGACCGAATCCATGGGCCGCGTAACTCGCCACCGGGCCTTCCTCGATGTAGCGGCGCGCGTCGTCGGCAGTCTGGACTCCTCGGTCACCGATGTAGCGCAGGAACGAGGGTTCTGTGAGCAGTGCGCGAATAAACTCCGCGTCATCCGCGGTGATGCGATCGAGCGTGAGGCGAGCGGTCTGGAGAACTGGCATGACTCAAAGATGACGGATGTGAGGCAGTCCTTACAACCGCACTTACATCCCCAACCAGTAGCTCGCCTTGATCTGGAAGACGTTGATGGGCCGATCGCGAAACAACGCCGACTTGTCGCGGTTGAAATCGAAGTCGCCATAGGACTCCGAGCCGGCACGCTGCTGCGTCCAGACGAAGAATACTGTCGAGCCCGGACGGTATTCCCAACGCAGCACGGCCGTGCCGCGCAGCGAACGAATATTGAAGTCGGGATTGCTGACGTCGAACGCAGCGGCGGGACCAGCACCGTCAGGATCGATGTGATACGACACGACGTTCCCCGCGGCATCACGCTGCACCGTCATGGTGCCGATACCATTGCCGTATTCCACTGTCTCGCTCGTTCTCGGAGCGACGTACTGCTTGGGCGAATCGTACTTGCCGCTGGCGAGGAACGGCTGTGCGAACAACTCGAGCGTGAGATTCGGCGTAAACGTCGCGTTGATGCGCGTGTTCATCGACAGTGAGTGCTGATCGAGACTCGCGAAGACGTTGCGCTGCCCGCCGAAGATGGTGGCAGTCGAATCAGCAACCGTCGTAACGAACTGTGTGGGGTCGACGTTGCGCGAAATGTACGGACCGAAGCTCAAGCGCAGGTTGACGAGCGGCTTGAGAATCAGGTCGGCGAAGCCGTCTGCGTTCCATGAAGTGTTCGTAATGCCCCGCCCATGGCTCGACCCGAAATCCCACGACACTCGGCTGCGGGAATCGCCGTTCACACTCACTGAATAGAAGTTGTAGCCCGGCGTTTTGGCGACCGTGCCGCCACGTGTGCGCAGCGCGTCGAATACCGGCGGGTGGTTGATGACGAATCCGCTCAACGACATGTAGTTGGGCAATGTGGCGCGCCCCCACACTTCAGCCTGGAGGTCCGTGCGATCGCCCTCGTAGTTGACCTGTTGCTGGCCTCCAACAATCATGGCGGCGTCGCGATACCAGCTACCGGGCGTTGTCCACTGGCGCAGCGCGCTTGCCTGCATCCACTTGTAGTCCGTGCGACTCAGCGTGCCCATGTCATTCACTTCGAAGCCCGGGCTACGCCAATTCTGCGCGGTCTCGAACAGCCAGTTGCCGCTTTCCTTCGCGAGCCGGGCGTAAAAGCCGTAGCCGCGCAACTCGGTCCGTAGCGGATTGTACGAGATGTCGAAGAGGCCGTCGCTCGTCTCCTTCCGATCGGGACGCTGGAAGTAGTGCGAGCTCGAGAGCTGTGTACGACGCATCGCCGCCGTGTCTCCGCCAACCTGAGACACCGCCAATTGCCCCGTGAACGAATAGCCGCGGTTGTTCCAGTAGTGCTGGACGTCCGTGCCGATCAATTCCGCGTGGCCACGCAGCCTGCTCATCTCCGTGGAATCACTCATGAAGCGATTCGTGAACGTCGAGATCATGCCGATGCGCGTGTCGCCCTTACGGAGATCCTTCCGCATACGTCCGACGAAGTAATTCGTCATCGGCTCGGCCTCACGCTCCAGCGTTGGCGCACCCGGCGCGGAGCTCGTGACGAATCGCGCGTTGACACGATTGGTCAGCGCTTCGAGCATTGCGACCGAGAGGCCGTTTGACGTCCGTCCGGTGATCTTCGCGGCGCCGAGGATTGTCGAGGCATCAGGGACGTCGGCGTAACTCGCCTCTGAACGAACCAGGCCGCCCAGCTGTGGCGCGCGTCCGATGCGTCGTGAGTAAAAGACGTTGAGGCTGGAGACGTTGCTGCAGAAGAAGCAGTTGAAGCTACCGAACGAGAATGCCGAGGAATTCGCGACGAAGAAGGGCCTCTTTTCCTGGAACGTCGTCTCGAAATCAGAGAGGTTCACGACGGCAGGATCGACTTCGACCTGGCCAAAGTCGGGATTCACCGTCGCATCCAGCGTGAGGCTCGACGTGATGTTGTACTTGATGTCGCCGCCAACGCGCGATGTCATCTCCTGCTTATGCCGAAATGGATCGCCTGCAGCGGGCAAGGCAAAGCTGCTTTTCGATAC
>JBDTMO010000584.1:0-3993 GCA_039934235.1 bacterium
GCGAACCGCCAGAGTCATCGACCCCAACGACAATCGAGCCACTCGTCTTCTCGGCGTGATTGCGCGTCGGCGGGTGCTGACTCTGGCTGCATCATGGAAACTTACAACGCCGATCCCCTCACACTTGTCGCCGCGTTCGCATCTGATCGTTGCCCGGGCAAAGGCAAAGTCAAAGCAAAGCAAAGCAAAGGGCCACCGAGGGCCTCTCGGTCACGCGATCATTCGCGCTGTGCACGGAATGGAGCCGTAGCCGAGGATCCGCGGCGATCTGCCAAATCCGCGTAAATCCGCGTGGGAATCGTTCAACGCTGTATTGGACGCCGTCGCCGAATGTGTTGTGGGTGATGCGTCTGGAACGGACTTTAACGCGGATTTGCGCGGATTTGGCGGATGCACGCGGATTGCTCCCTTATGCGCATAGATCTAGGGTGCACTCGACCCGCACCGAGGGCACACTGAACCAATCGATTCAAAGCCACTGCCATCGACGCCACGACGTGCTCGACGTAATTTCGGCCCCATGCAAATCCCCCGACACATCTCGCGTCCGCTTCGCGGTGCCGCCGTCCTCGCGCTCACGCTGGTTGCGCCGCTCGCGGCGCAATCCGCATCGATTCCCAAGCCCGAGTCGGTGCTCGGCTTCCCCGTCGGCGCCGATCTCAAGTTGGCGAATTACGACGAGTCGATGCGCTACTTCCAGCTGCTCGCAAAGTCGAGCGACCGCATCAAGCTGATCGACGTCGGCAAGACATCGACCGGACACGAGTGGACGCTCGCCGTCATCTCATCGCCGGCGAATCTCGCGCGCCTCGATCAGTATCGCAGTATTGCGCGCCGGCTCGCACATCCTGATGGTCTCAGCGATGACGAAGCCCATCGGCTCGCGCGCGAAGGCAAGGCGTTCGTCGACATCAGCGGCGGACTGCATGCGTCCGAGATCGCGGGCTCACAGCATACGATCCAGCTCGCGTATGACATGCTGTCGAAGGCCGACGATCCCAAGATCAAGGCGATCCTCGACAACACGGTGCTGTTGCTCTGGCCGTCGATCAATCCCGACGGACAGAACATCGTGGCCAACTGGTACAAGGAGAACGTCGGCACGCCGTACGAAGTGGCGCCGCTGCACGAGCTCTACCAGAAATACATCGGCCACGACAACAATCGCGACGCGTACATGCTGAATGTCGTCGAATCCCGCGTTGTCGCGCGAACGTGGCGCGACTGGGAACCGCAGATCATCTACGTCCAACATCAAACCGCGCCGTTCCCAACGCGCATCTGGCTGCCGCCCTTTGCCGAGCCGATCGCTCCACGCGTCGCGGCGCTCATGTCGCGCGAGGTGAACACCATCGGCATGACGATCGCGCAGTCGCTCGAATCGAACGGTCAGGTGGGCGCAACGCATATGGGCACCGGTTTCGATGCGTGGTATCCCGGTTACATCGACTATATGCCGATGCTCCAGAACATCGCGTCCTTCTGGACGGAAACGGCGCTGTACCGCTATGCGACGCCGCACTTCTACACGATCGATGAGTTTCCGCGCGACATGCGCGACTTGAGGCCGCAGTCGCTTTACGCGAGTCCGTGGCCCGGAGGTTGGTGGCGCATCAAGGACGCCATCGACTACATGGAGACCGGTTCGCTCGCGGTGCTCGACTATGCGTCGAAGTATCGTGAAGAGCTGCTCTACAATCGGTATCAGGCAGGGCGCAACGCGATTCAGCGTTACCGAAAGGACCCGCCGTACGCGTACGTCGTGCCGCGTGCGCAACGTGATCCCGTCGCCGCCGCAGAGATGATGCGCCGCCTCGCCTTCAATGGCATCCGCATCAGTGAGCTGAAGAGTGACGCCACGATCGACGGCGCGGCGTATCCGCGCGGCACATGGGTCATTCCGATGGATCAGGAATTCTCGGAGCTCGTGCGGCAACTGTTCGACACGCAGGACTATCCCGATCTCCGCGAGTCGCCGGACGGCCCACCAGAACAGCCGTACGATGCGGCTGGCTGGACCCTGCCCTATCAAATGGATGTGCGCGTCATTGAAGCTCGGCAACCACTCACGAGTGATTTTCGTGCAGCGCTCAAGCCGGTTGTCGGTACCATCGTCGATTGGCGCACCGCAGCCGATGCTCCGTTCGCGACAGATTCCGTCGCGGCGGGCATCGTGCCACTCCCTGGCCGGATCACTGGCGCAGGCGACCAGTTCGCCCTCGATCCTGCGGAGAACAACACCTTCCGTCTTATCAGCCGCGCACTCGCGGGCGGCGGCACGGTGCGGTTTGCGGAAGGATCCGGGGCACGCGGCGGTCGCTATCTCGTCTCGGGAATTGCCGACGCCAAGATGACCGCGTGGGTGAGTGAGCTCTCACTCCGCGCGGAGAGAACGACGCTGCCAGACAAGTCGGCAGCGGTGCATCCGCGAATCGCGATCTACAAGCCGTGGACCGCCAGCATGGACGAAGGGTGGACCGAGTGGCTTCTCGACGATTACAGCTTCAAATATTCGGCGATCACGAACGCGGATATTCGCGCCGGCAATCTCGGCTCGCGGTTCGACGTCATTCTCCTTGCGTCCGATCGCGCACGATCGATCGCCGAGGGGTTCGCGAAGGGTTCGGTTCCGCCACGATACGAGGGCGGGCTTGGCGACGAAGGTGCGAGGTCGCTCGATGAGTTCGTGCGCGCTGGCGGGACGCTTGTCTGTCTCAATCAGGGCGCGGGGTACGCCATTTCCGCCCTGCACTTGCCGGTGCGTAATGTGGTCGACACGCTCTCGCGGAAGAACTACTTCTCGAGCGGCTCCATTCTCGAAGTGACGACCGATCCTTCGCATCCCGTCATGGCCGGTATGCCTGAACGCGCCAAGGTCTTCGTCGACGGAAGCCCAGTGTTCGCGACGCTCGACGGCTTCGAAGGCACCGCACTCGCGAAATACGCGAAGGACGGATCGCCACGGCTCTCTGGATATCTACTTGGCGAGAAATACATCCAGGGTTATGCGGCGGCACTCGACGTCAAGCATGATCGCGGACACGTCGTCCTTATCGGATTCCGTCCGCAGTGGCGCGGCCAGCCGTTCGGCACTTTTCGCGTGGTGTTCAACTCCGCGCTCTTCGGCGGTGAAGTCGCACGGAACGCGAAGGGCTCGTCAACTTTCTGGTCGACGCCGAAGGTGGACGCGCCGAAGAAGTAGGTGGGTGATTGAATCGGCACCAATAACTACAACTCCTGGTTCAACTGCAACCGCAACTGCAACAGCAACTTCAACTGCGATCGCGGATTATTCGGAAACGCGCGGACACGCGCGGATACTGCACCGCTCTTGCTTTATCCGCGCCGTTTCCGCGAAATCCGCGATAGGCAGTTGAAGTTTCTTTTGCCGTTGAAGCTTCTTTTGCCGTTGAAGTTTCTTTTGCCGTTGAAGTTTCTTTTTCAGTTAAGGTTTGTTTTGCCGTTGAAGCTTCTTTTGCAGTTGATGTTACCGTCGCGACACCGCGGGCAGTTCCTCGATCGACGCAATCGTATCGCCTTCCAGAATGCCATCGACCACGCCGATCCCATCGACCACCTCGGCAAACACCGTGTAATCGCGATTGAGACGAAGGTTGTCTCGCAGGTTGATGAACCACTGCGCGTCGCCCGTATCGTGACCGCGCGTGCTCATGCCGATCGTGCCGCGCGTGTGTGGCACCGTGCCCAGCTCGTCGCGAATGAACTCCGGTAAGCCCACATACTCGTTCGCTCCAGGGCTTCCGCCCTGAATGACGAAATCGTGCTCGACGCGCTGCCACGTTAGACCGTCGTAGTAACGCGCACGCGACAACGCGAGAATGCGAGCGGCCATCAACGGCGCCACGTCACCGCGGAGCTTCACGACGAACGAGCCTCCGCCGCTCGCAGGAGCCATCGTCACGCGAAGACGCACATCCGCACCCAGCGCGAGGGCAATCTCTTGCGGCAACAGGTCGACATGCACCGCAGGTG
>JBDTMO010000585.1:0-3992 GCA_039934235.1 bacterium
CCGATCCGGAAAACATGCCGGACAAGCTTGTCGCTCGGTACCTGGCACCGTACGTCGGCGAGGAAGGGCTCAACCATCTGCTCCTGCTCGCCCGGTCGGTGGACGACGAGGACATGGAGGATGTGGACCTGAGAGGGCTTCAGCAGCCGACCCAGATCGTCTGGGGCGATCAGGATCCCTGGGTGACCCCTAAATTTGCGGACCGGCTGGCCGATACTATTCCTGGGAGCGGGTTGGTGCACCTTCCAGGCGTTGGTCGGCTGGTGCCTGAGGAGGCGCCGGATACGCTCGTCAACCTGCTCCTCGAATTCATCGAGGCGGAAGCACTCCAGAGTTGACTTGGGCGCGTATCCCGAGACTGTGAGAAACGCCCCCAATCCGTTATATTCACAAGTCTTCCACCCAAATCCGAATTCATGGCCAAGCCGCAGAGAAATACAGGAACACGTCGATATGCAGGACCCGTGGAGCCCTCGCCGTTTGAGCAAGCCCGCGATGAGCTGTTCCAGCACATCATGCGTTGTGGCGTCGTCGGCGCCGATGCAGAGCACGTTGAAGAGTGGTTCGCCGAGACCATCAAGTACATGACGGAACGGTTCCCCGAGTTGAGCGAGCAGCAGATCAGCGAATTGAAGACGCTCGGCATGCGCTTCGCCCAGCCGCCAAAGGCGCGGACGGAGACGGACGCAGCGTCCGCAGCCTGACGAGCTTGCACGCATTCGACGATAGATGAGAGGGCGAGGGACGCGATGTCTCTCGCCCTCTTTATCGTTTGTAATCCTGAGCGAACGCAGCCACTCGAAGGATGCGCAACTCAACCAGCCGCGCCCTGGACAATTGTCTGGCGTCGCGACCGCAGTTGCCATGTCATCGCGGAAAGCACGAGCACGGTCGCAACGCCAAGGATTGGCGAGATCGCGTCGAGTTGTGGCTGCGACTCCGGTGGCACGATGACTGTCCAAATCCCTGACCCTTGCTTTGCGCCCACCGACCAGAGTGCCAGGTTCAGTGCGGCGTGCACGGCAATCGGCATGGCCAGCCCACCCGACGCCGCCGCCGCGGACCCGAACAGGATACCGCCCGGTATAACGCCGAGCAGGATCGTCGAAATCGACCATCCATAGGCGAGGTGCGAGAGGCCAAAGGCCACTGCCACAATCGCCTGCGCTCGCCACCCGCCAACGGCAGCAGTGAGTGTGCGTAGCGGGTAGCCCCGAAAGCCAAGTTCTTCCATGCACGACAGTGCAATGAACGTCGCAGCCATCAGGGCGGCCGACCGCCCGTACCCGTCGTTGACCACGAGGCGAATTGGGCCAACGAACAGACGAACGATCGAAAGGTTGATCGCCATGACGGCCGCGCCAATCACCGCGCCGATGGCGAGACGGAGCACCGTCCCGCGGTCAACGGAGATGACCGTCGACGTGCTTCCAGCGGTGAACCGGCGTTCGAACCAGATTGTGATGGGCACAAGGATGGCGGCGCAGCAACTCCCCCACGCCAAGTCGCGCCAACTAGATGGTGGCAGCATGCCCTTGAGAATCCCAGTGCCCCCAAGCACAGCAAGGTAGGCGATCCAGAACAGCGGCACACGAACGCCGACGTGGCGCTTGGATGAAAGGGGGGTCATGGCCATTCCGGGACTACGGCCCGCATCGACGTGTGTTTCGGCCGAACGACAGGGGGAGCATGTGCGCAGCCCTGCTGGGTCAGCGCGCGCTAGGCGCTCCCCACCGAATCCCGCCACCCAGTCTTACGCCGCCGCCGAGCCCGATCTGAAATGCCGGCGCAATGCCGCTTCTGCTGCGCGGGCCCTCGAGATCAACCACGGTGACCAAGTACGGCCGAACGTGGTCGTGAGCGTGCGCGCGTAAGCTGATACCGGCACCCGCCGACAGTCCCCACCGATTCTGGCGAAACGGATCGAACAGGAACCGTCCAATCACGTCGACACGTCCGCTGGCGACCTGCTCACCGAGTAAGAAGTCTGCACCGGCGGCACCCGTGATGCCGATTCGCGCATAGTACCCAGCAGGAATTTGCACTCCCCCGCCAGCCTGCAACGCTGTTCGATGTTCTGAGACAATCGCGTCGACGCGCAGTTCCGGCTTTACGCGCAGATCAGGTGCCTGGGCATGAGCAACGGCAGGTGCCGCCACGGCGAACGCAATCAATGCAGACGTCGCGAATTTCACGCAGCTCTGGCCCGCCACAGCGCAAGCGTATAGTCCGCGATCGCCAACGTCGATGTCACTGCCACTCCCGCGAGCAGAAATGGCACGGCGCGAGGGGCTCCAAGCACGGCCGCCAACGTCAAGAGTTGGAGCACCGTCACCAGCTTGCCCGAGATGCGTGCCTTGAACTCCACGGGACGCAGCCACGGGATAATCCGCGCGACGAGAAACCCAATTGCCGTCGCAAGGTCCCGCGTCAGCAGGATGAAATACGCCGATGTGGACAGCAGGCCCGTGAACAGGAACGTGCCGACCACGGTGAGCACGAACACACGATCCGCGATTGGATCGAGTAGCGCACCCCACCGGGACGTCGCATGCACACGACGCGCGAGCCAGCCGTCGAGAAAGTCGGTAATGGCTGCGACACCAATGAGACCGACGCGCATCTCTGCACCGGCTGTCGCGACGAAGCCCGCCGCCAGGACCAGCCTGGAGCACGAAAGAAGATTGGGAAGAGAACCGAGCGTGCGGTGGGGAATCGTCATGCGTTCCACAAGATAACGGTCGGGCAAATACGTTGCGGTAACACTGCCCTGGCCCGACGCGACCTTGCCCCTCTTCGCATCGATCCGTAAGCTTTCGCGTTCACGTCCCGCTGTCCTTCGTGGAGTTGCATGCCTGACACCGTCGCGCTGCTGAGGAACGTCGTCATCTTCAAGGATCTCGATGAGAGCGACCTTGCCGAGATCGCCGAGGTGTGCCGCGAGGAAAAGTTCGTGAGCGGAGAGTACATCTTTCGCGAAGGTGAAACGGGCAACCGGCTCTATCTCATCTGCGAGGGTGAGGTCCGCATCAGCCGAGACGTTCCAGGCAGCGGCGAAGAGGCACTCGCCATCCTGAAGCCCGGCGCGCTCTTCGGCGAGATGGCCGTCTTCGATCGCAGCGAACGCTCGACGCACGCCATCTCCAACGGCGGCACCACGACGTTGACGATTTCGCGCCCCGACTTCGAGATGGCGCTCGACTTCAATCGCGAGATGGCGTACAAGGTGCTGTGGGCCGTCACGCGCGTGCTGTCGGGACGCCTGCGCAATACGAATGATTCACTTCGTTCGTTTCTCGCAATGTCGATGTTCTAGGCTGACGGAACACCGTCGCTGGAGCGACGTCGGCCGAATTGAACGCGGAATCCGCGCTGCCTCAACCCGCACGTCCATGACGCCTCGAATGATCAGGTCTCTCGCAGCCACTGCGATCCTCGCTGCATCGGCTTGCACCACGTCCACGACGACGCACGTCGACATCGTGCCGTCCCCCTCCGGCCTCGCAATCATCCCCGCCGGTTCTGGCTGGCTTGGCGATCCGCGCATCGGCCTCGCGCGCGATCCAGACCTCGCCGCCGCGCTCGCTGACATAAGCTCCGCTCGCATCCGTACCACCGATTCCGCACTCGTCTCGTTCGGCACGCGCAACACGTTTTCCGACACCCTCTCCACAACGCGTGGCATCGGTGCCGCGCGTCGCTGGTTGTTTGGACAACTGCAGCAGAGTAGCCGAGAGTGCGGTGGGTGCCTGCGTGTCGAGTATGATGCGGCCGTGATTCGTGTCGCTCGGCATCCGCAACAGGCGTCGGCGAACATCGTCAACGTGCTCGGCATTCTTCCGGGCCGCGACACCAATCGAGTCATCGTCATCGGAGGCCATTATGACTCGTGCGTCTGTGGCGTCCCTCCAAATGGGGGCGTCGACTCGACGAACACCGCACCGGGCGCGGACGACGATGGATCCGGGACGTCCGCCGTCGTCGAGCTCGCT
>JBDTMO010000586.1:0-3988 GCA_039934235.1 bacterium
CGCAGAGGTAGCAGAGGTGCGCAAAGGAAAACGGTGCAGATCCTTCGACTCGCTCCGCTCGCTCAGGATGACAAGTGATGTTTTCCGTACCCCCCGTACTCCGCTGAGCAACATTTCCTCGGCGCCCTCTGCCTCTCTGCGTCCCTCTGCGGTTAAGGCGTGGATGCTGGTATGCACACTAGACCTCGGCTGCCTGACTCATGAGTGCCGACTGCTCAGACCACCGCGCGCGCATCCGGTCCAGCGCGACAGCAAGCACGATGATCACTCCGATGATGATTTCCTGAATGTAGTTCGGCCAGCCCATCTGCTGACAGCCGTTGCGGAGGAAGGCCATGATGAGCGCGCCAATCAACGCGCCGACGATACTCCCCTCGCCGCCCGACAAGCTCCCGCCACCGATCACGACCGCGGCAATGATGTCGAGCTCCGCACCATTCGCGACCGTCGGATCGCCGAGTCGGAGTCGTGACATCTGCATCACCCCGGCGAGGCCGAAGAGCAGTCCCGCCGACGTATACGTCGCGATCTTCAACCGTCCCGTATCGATGCCGCAGGCGCGAGCGGCCGCTTCATTCGACCCGAGCGCAAAGATCCGCCGGCCAAACACGGTGCGGTCGAGCGTGATTGCCGCAAAGACCGCGAGCACGAGCGCAATCCAGACGCCTGGCGAGACGATGAGCCATGCGGGCGTGGGGAACGTAACGAGCAAGTTGTTCACCCACGTCGACGGCGTGATGACGGTCTGCTCATGTGCCACCCATTTTGCCACACCGCGCGCGATACCCAGCATGCCGAGTGTGACGATGAATGGCACGACGCGAAGTGTGGTGATCAACGCTCCGTTGACGAGCCCGACCACTCCGCCCGCAAGCACCGCCGCCAGTACTGCAAGCGCAGGAGACCATCCTTGCTTGATACCCAGCGCGGTGATCACGCCCGTAAGAGCGATCGATGCGCCGACGGAGAGATCGATACCGCCGCTGATGACGATCATCGTCATGCCGATGGCGCCGACGGCAACGATGACCGTCTGCGAGAGCACGATGCGAAGGTTGAACGACGACAGGTAGCGTCCCGGCGCGTCCGTGAGGACGGCAAACACGAGAATGACGACGATCAGGCCGAGTGCGGGCCCCGCACGTCCGAGACCGGCGCCGAGAATCGCCGGCACCGAGCGACGCGCCACGGTGGTGCTCTTCACTGAATCCAGAGGAGCGGTTGCCGCACCGGGAAGTTCCTCACGACTTCCTCAATCGTGGGATCGGGATCGAGCGTCTTCCACAGCGCGATGTATGAAGGTTGGCGCAATGCGCGACCGCCGAAAATGAGCGAAGGGTGACGGACAGGCCACGCGTCGAAATACATGACGTCCGGTTTGAGCGACCAACTCGCCTTGTCCTTGATGAACGGCACCATGTACTCCATCGCCTTTTGCATTCCACGACCGTCGGCCGTGGTGAAGGTCCACATGTTCTCGCTCGGCGTCGAGAGTGCCTGCGTGAGCACGGCCATCACGTCGAGCTGAAAGAGAGAGTAGCCATATGGCTTGGTGCGCGCGAGTTCGCGCGGAAAGCTGCCATCTGGCGCCATCTGTCCAGGAATGAGCTTCTCCTTGAACATCGTGCGCACTTCCGCGAGCCGAACGCTATCGCCCGTGAAGCGCGCGAAGGCTGCGACCTGAAGCGCCCACGCTGCACTGTGATTGTTGCCGTTGTCGCGCTCGTCGATGCCGTACGTGTGCGTCGTCAACCACGTGACGTACGCACGAAACCACTCCTTCGTGCCCTCGAGAATGGGCCCCCTGAACGCAACGAGCCGATCGAGCTCCATGGCGGCCTGCGCGACTTCCACCAGGTGGATGGTGTCAATGATGCCGATGCCGCGTCCCGTGGCGACGCCCTTGATTGCCTGCGCGAACAGCATGCTGGGGTTCATGCGCGTGTCGGCGTCGACGAACCATGCCTGAAGGTGCGCAATGGCTTGCCGCGAATACCGTTCATCGCCCGTGATTTCGTAGGCAGCTACGAGTGCGGGAACAATCACACTCAGCCGGCGCATCGCGGTCCGATGCGCCTCGAAATTGGCAGGGTTTGTCTCTCCGTCGCGGCGGATATAGGGCTTGCTGGAGTCCGACGGATCAGGCCACCAGTAGTCGCCTTCCGAATAGAAGTCGTGCACGCCGCCAGTGCTGCGCTCCGCGCGCGTTGCCGTGATCGTGACGGGCTTCTCGGTGAGATATCGATTCGCCTGCTCGATCACGCGACGCCGCTCGATCACGATGAGTTCACTCCGCGTGATCTGCGCGCCAACACTCGGCGCGTACGCGAGCACGCTCAACGCGGTGATCGCGACGCACGACGCCGACTTCAGGGACACGAGTGACCGCACAACGGTTTATGGACGGCGCAGCGCTTCGGCAATCGCCGCATCGGCCAACGGCGCCATCACGCGATACCCAGCTTCGGTGGGATGCACGCCGTCGTTTGACAGGTCAGCGCGCAGGCCCTGGCGTGCGTCGGCCATTGGCGTGAAATAGTCGAGATAGACGGCGCCAACCTTCGCGGCGTAGTTTTTCATCCACGCATTGAGCGCAACAATCTTCGGCGCCGGAGTGAGCCCAGGCTTCCAGGGGTAGTCGAACACCGGAAGCACCGATGAGAGCACGACGCGAATGCCGTTGGCCTTCGCCATTTCCGTCATGCCCATCATGTTGTCCTCGATCATTTCGAGCGTGGACGGACCCGTGTTCCCCGCAATGTCGTTGGTGCCCGCCAAAATGACGACGACTTTCGGGTTGAGCGCGACGACATCCTGCCTGAAGCGCACCAGCATCTGCGGCGTCGTCTGCCCACTAATGCCTCGGCCCACGTACGGCTTGCCCGGAAACATGGTGGCAAAGTGTCTTGCCCAACCGTCCGTAATGGAATTGCCCATGAACACGACGCGCGCATCGCCCGCGGCGGGTGCAGGCAGCGCGCTATTCGCCGAGCGGTAGCGCTCGAGATTTGCCCAGTCGTTGTGGAACTTCAGGTCCGCTGCCTGTTGACGCTGCGCGGCCAACTGCTCGGCCGTAGGCGGTGTAGCGGAGGTCGCAGGCGTTTGCGCATGGAGCGCGCATGCAGACGCAAGCTGCAGCGCGACTACTGCCAATGTTCGTGTTGCGCCGAACATTTTCATTGTGGGCATTGCAATACTCCTTAGCGGTTCACGCGCCACATGACGACGCCGTGAGCAGGAACGGTGGCAGCGAGTTCTGCCCCCTTCGCGTCCACGTTAGAGTGCGACCACACATCACGCACGGTGCCATGTGCGGGGACGCCAACATCCGCCCAACGGACGGGAATCGTTGCTGGCGCCGCGCTGCGATTGAACACTGCAACCGCGGTGGCACCGTCGGCGAGCGGTCGTGTCCAGATATCCTGATCGCCTGCAGTATTCGTCCAGATGCGCGTGCCTTGCCGTCCGAGCTTGTCCTGGTCGACCGCAATCACTTCGAGGTTAGTGAGAATGTCATGAATCGAGGGCGACATCGCGCGTAAATCGTTGCCGGCCAGCAATGGCGCCGCGAGAATCGACCACAGGCTCATGTGGGTGCGGTATTCCTCGTCGGTCATGGCGCCGTTTCCAATCTCGAGCATGTCGGGATCGTTCCAGTGCCCGGGCTTCGCGTGCGGCGCGAGATCCTTCTGCCCAAACCCGATGCGTGTCATGGAGTCCCACGCGTCGCGAATGTCACCAGTGGTGCGCCACAGATTTCCGCCGACATCGGCGCCCCATGTCCAGACGTCGAGCCGTCCGTATTGACAGAGGCTGTAAACGATTGGCCGCCCGGTGGCGAGCAGCGCGTCGCCCATGACTTGATAGAGCGCTGGCATCTCGTCGTCGGTGTAGAGATTGCGCGCGCCACACCAATCGTACTTGAGATAATCGATGCCCCAGGCCGCGTAGGTCTTCGCGTCCTGCACTTCGTGGCCGTAGCTTCCTT
>JBDTMO010000587.1:0-3985 GCA_039934235.1 bacterium
CACTTCAAGGCGCTCGATGATCTCGAGCTCACTTCCGTCGCGAAGGTGATCGCGATGTCGACGCCGAAGGCGTACCTCGCGTACTACAAGCGCATGAAAGGGCTCGCGTAGCGCTCTCGAACGCCGGAGTCAAACTGCAAAGGCGCGGCGCTGGAGCCGTGCCGCCGGCGCAGATCAACGCCCTCCGTCAGCTTCAACGATTCGTAAGACGGCAATGCGGCTAAGTCGCTTGAACGGACGACCAGGAACGGATGAAGTCCAAGTACTCTGGCAACGGCATCATGTTCAGATCGACGTCCGAGTAGCCGTCCGCCTTTCGAGCATCGTAAAAGTCCGAGGCGAAGTCAGTGAACCGATACCAGACTTGGGTTGCGCTTGGCACGCCGCGGAGGCCGACAGTCTCTACGAACCAGTCGCGAACAGCGCGCACGAGATCCGTAGGCTCGTTTCGATGGCTCTTGATGTCGACTCCCGCCAAGTCGGAAATGGCTCGGTGAAAGTCGTATTGGTTGCGCTCGAGCATGAGACAGCACTTCGAGCGAAGCTTGCCCGTGCCGAAGAGCTGTGCGCCTCGATCCACTCCAAGCTCAAATGGCAAGTTGAACCGAGCGAAATCACCCGCTCGCTTCGCTCGCAGTCGCGAGATGTCGTGAATGCTGTATTGTGAGCGACCGATCAGCGCAACGATTTTTTCAAGGCGAATTTCAGCCGAGTCGGATCTTAGGCTGGCGAGCCGCGGCTCAAACCCGAAAAGCGTGACCGTGAAGACGAGGGGACGCAGAAGCGGAAGGTACTCTTCGTCGAAGGGGCAGTTGATAAAGACACTCTTCTCGAAGCTAGCGCCATCGCCCCCGCGTCTTTTCACCGTTTGTCTCTCGGAGGCAGCGGGTCTTTACCGTGCGAGTCCTTCTGTTGGATCGTACCATCCTTCCGGTGAATCACAAGCTCCGAACGCTCGGTCTTGCTGACCTTCCGTCCGTAATCCACCGCAGTCGATTTGTGATCAAAGTTCTTCGACGCGCGGTCAGCACCGGCCTTCTTGACGTTCCACCCTCCCGTCGGTGCTGGAACGACGTGCACGTCTTTCTTCGGCATGACTCTCTCCTGGCCTGTGGCCCCTGCGCAGAACGGTTCGCATTCGCACTTGAAGATACACCCGATCAGGCGGGTCGTCTAACCGCCAGAGCTCAGCTGCAGGCCACAAAACAAGAGCGGCGTCGGACTTAGCGTTCGCTAGCCAACACGCGCGCGATCGCCTCCTGATTCTCCGGCGACATCGACCCGGCGACGTGCGCTACACTTGGAACTTGGCGTTACCGCACGCAAAGAAGACATCACCAGACCGCCAATCCCCCGATCAGGAATCCCTTGCCCGTGATCGGATCCAGAATTCTCGGTGTGCCGCGGACTTCCCCCGGTCAACCAGGAAGGCCAATGCCATGCACACATGCTGTTTGCTGAAGTCCGCTTCGCAGCCTCATCGGTCATCTCGACGTTCAGAACCCATTGGCCTCGGTCAGAGACGAACGTGCGTCCGTCTCGGCGATCAGCCGTCGGAGGGCGCTCTCGTGGTCGGGGATGGGTTTCGGTCTGGTGGGATCACGAGAACTTTGCTGCTGCATAAGGTCGAAGTTCATTTTCAAGCGAATCACACGTGCCACGCAATGACGTTAGACAACACCGGGCACACCGCCCTCTGGCGGGAAACCCACGCAGACGAATGTGGATGTGCCCCACGCATGCGCCCGCGCCGCGCTGGCGCCAGCTTCCACCATGGCTTCACTATTGGCCTTGTCCATCGGTACGCGAAAGGTGAGGGCGTAAACGCCCGGCGACGCTACGCGGACAACAGCGGCCAATCGCGACACGCCCCCAGCGCGTACGACACGAGAGCGTGCGAGCTTGCTGGGATCCGATGTGCGTCGAATACCGAAACGAATGGGGTTCTCGCGGAACTCCGCAGTTCCATCTGCTCCGAAGTCAACACGCTGTGCTGCGAATGCAGGCGCATTACTGTCGAATACGATATGCGCGGATGATACGCCAGCATTGGTAATGATCACGTGTGCGGTGATGATGTATCCCTGTCCGACAATATCGCGCCTGGAAGTGTGCTCGATATGGAGATCAAGCACCGCGCGGCGCCTTGCAGCCAGTTCCAGACTCGCCGTCTCCGACTCGGCCTTTCGCAATGCGGTTGTGGCAGTCTGTCGACGCAGAAAGACCTTGAAGCCGTACACGGCCCAGCCAGCGCCGACAAGGAGAGCGGCACTCTTCAAGGCGCTCTCTATGATCTCCACTATGACTTTCCACTCGGCTGCACTCATGAGCTCACGCGGAGTGTGGTGTGTTGTGTAGAAGTTATGCTTCGAGTGAACATACAAAGGCGAGCGCACCGAGCTGGTGCAGCCCAGCCGTCACCATCCAATCGACCCCACTGATCCAGGATCGTGGCGGATACCGCGGTCGGCTGCATGGAGCCGAGGACGCTGTATCGCGAAGGCAACAACCAGCAGCACCGTAATCACCAGTCCCAGACGGGGCGTCGAGTACGAGCGTCGCCGCATGTTCATGAATGCAAGCACAAAGGATCCGGATCCAGTGAGAAGTCCAGTTGTAAACGACTGGTCGAACTACTTAGATGGTTCGCGCGAGGGTCGCGATAAGCTGCGCCGCCGGCACGAAGAGAAGCTGTGCGAGCACTGTTCCAGCAAAACGACTTCCCAGCATGCCCACAACGGCCCGTCGAAACGCGGGCTCGGTGCTTCGCCCGCCGACGACATCGTCCGTGAGCATCGCAAGAAACGGATCGACGACCGCGAACAGCAGGATCGTCGCGACACCGTTGATGACACCGGATAAGTTGCTGGCTGTGGACCGAAATTCCGGCGCCAGGTATCCTGCGTAGAGGGCTGCAAACACTCCAACCGTCCAGACGGCCGTGGCCAGCGTGTTGGTAACCATGATGCCGATCGCTGCCGGAGCCCGCACACGACGGCCGGCAACCACATTGGTCGCCACCGGCAACGCGATCGCGTCGCGAAAATGCGCGAGGCCCGCAGGCGACAGCGCGCGCAGCATGAGCTGCGGGATGGATCGATGACGGGCGAAGGACGTCACGGCCGTCGTAAAGACACGCTGAAACGTAGGGGTGAGGAGTGCGCCAACCACGGTCGCGAGGGACGCCGCGGCCAACAGCCACCGGAAATCGGCCACGGAGCCGACATGCCCCATGTCGAGCCCGTGCTCAACACGCTTCGCCAGCAGCGGCGCCTGGAACGTATTCGCGGTCCGTGAGATGAGGACCAGAATGTTGAACAGCGAGAACGACAGCGCGATCCGCCCGGTCCGCACGCCGGCAATGCGTACGGAGTACGCGAGACTTCCAATCAAATTGATGAGGAAAGTCAGGGCAAACAACACCGCAAGCTGCGCGTCCATTCTCCGTCCCGGTTTCTGAAGTTCGGAATCTGCCAAATGCCCAATGTGAGCCCAAGTTCACTTGCAAAGGAATACAAAAAACGCGAGCGTAGCGAGCGACCGAACCGTCTTTTGATAAGCACAACGCCCGTGAGGCGCGGACATGGGACAGGAAATTGACGATGCATCCGTCGAGGTCCTATTCTCGCACGCGAGAATGCGTTTCCGCGATCGGGGAAACATGCACGGATTTGTGGTGGCCTCGAGGATGTCGAGTTCACCGCGCTCGCTTGGGCGGCGCGGTACAGCAGCCAGCGTTCGATGGAATCGCTGGCCGTGTCCGCCGCGAAGTTCGAAGAGTGGTTCCACCGTGCCAGGCCGACACCGGCCTCGGTACTCACCGCGCCACGGCAATCTCGGCGTTTCAAAATTGACTTATGCCAAATAAGCCCCGCGCAAAGACGAAAGCCGCTGGCCCAACCACCGTCGCCGCTTACCTGGCTTCGCTCACTCCGGAAAAACGGGCGGTGATCGAAGAGGCCCGCGCCTTCGTCCTAAGGCACAT
>JBDTMO010000588.1:0-3984 GCA_039934235.1 bacterium
CCGACTAACCGCTTCACAAAATTCTTCGTGCGGTCCTTCGGCCATTCGAACACGATGACGTCACCCCGTCTCGGCTGGCGCAGCGCGGGCAAGCGGCGCCCCGTGAGTGGGACCTCTGCCCCGTACACGACCTTGTTCACGAGGAGGAAATCACCGACGAGCAGCGTGCCTTCCATGCTGCCACTGGGAATCTTGAACGCTTCGACGACGAACGTGCGCAGGACGAAAAAGAGTGTGACCGAGACCACAAAGATCTTGGCCCACTCCCAGAAAAACGCAAAGCTGCTCCGACTCTTATTGACGTGCTGCAACGCCTCGAGCTTGCGCTCAGGCGTGATGGAGCGCGGCGGGAGAATCGTCTCTGGTGCGTCGGTCATGGCCACCCTGCAATTAACCCCGCTCCCCTTAGGCGAGCAAGCGCCCTGGATGTCGTCCTGAGTGACGCGCAGTACCCGCTCGTGTCGTGGTCAGGAAAGCGGGACGCTCGTGCTGACACGCTCAATCCGGCGTTCCGAGATAGTTGTCGATCTGCGCACGCTGCAGCACACCGGAGAAATCGCAGTAACCGACCTTGGTCTCGGAGTAGAACTCATAGACTTCCCAGCCACCCTCGCGATGCCCGTTCCCCGTCTGCTTAACCCCGCCGAACGGCAAATGTGCCTCGGCGCCGATGGTCGGTGCGTTGATGTACGTAATGCCGTTGTCCAGCTCAGCAAAGGCGCGGAATGCGAGGTTCACGTCGCGCGTGTAGAGCGACGACGAAAGACCGTATTTCACTCCGTTGTTGATCCGGAACGCCTCGTCGGCATCGGTCACGCGTATGACGCTGAGCACAGGGCCGAAGATCTCTTCCTGCTCGATACGCATTCCTTCCTCGACACGCGCGAAGATCGTCGGCTCGAAAAAGTAGCCGTTCTCGAACTTCTTGCCCTCGGGACGACGCCCGCCGCACAGCAAGTCCGCGCCGTCGCTCTGCCCAACGTCGATGTAGCGCTCAACCTTCTTCCGCGCATTTTCATGGATGAGCGGACCAACGTCTGTCCCCTTCTTCCGTCCATCGCCGAGCTTCATCTTGCGCGCGCGGTCGATCAGGTTGCCGAGAAAGCGGTCGTGAATGCCCTTCTGGAGGATGAGACGGCTTGTGGCCGTGCAGCGCTGGCCCGTCGTGCCAAAGGCGCCCCACACCACGCCGTCGAGCGCGAGATCGAGGTCGGCGTCGTCCATCACGATCATCGCGTTCTTGCCGCCCATCTCGAGTGACAGCCGCTTGTGCATGCGGCCGCACGTCTCGCCAACGAGACTGCCCGTCTGCGTCGAACCGGTGAAGGAAATGACAGCGACATCAGGGTGCGCGACGATGGGCGCGCCCACGTCCGGACCAATGCCGTGGACGAGCTGGATCACCTCGGGCGGCAGTCCGGCCTCGAGCATGATTTCCACCAGCGTGTGCCCGGTGTGCGGCACATCTTCGCTCGGCTTGAAGACGCATGCATTTCCGCAGACGAGCGCGGGAAACATCTTCCACGTCGGGATCGCGAGCGGAAAATTGAACGGCGCGATGATTCCTGCCACGCCGATGGGGCGGCGAAAACTCATCGCCCACTTGTTGGCGAGCTCGCTCGGTACGGTGCGTCCGGAAAGCTGGCGCCCCATGGTGGCGGCATAGTACGCCGTATCGATGCCTTCCTGTACATCACCACGCGTCTCGGTAAGCGGCTTCCCCATCTCGCGCGTCATGATGTCGGCGATCTCTTCCTTGCGTTGCGAGAGCAGGTCACCCACGCGACGGAGCACGTCACCGCGGGCAGGTGCAGGGGTCGCGCGCCAGAGGGCAAAGCCGCGCTTAGCCGATTGTACGGCAGCGTCGACATCGACATGATTCGAGAGGGGAAACTGCCCGATCAGGTCGCGCGTGTCAGCCGGATTTCGGTTCTCGAAATACGCGCCGGTGGCCGGTGCAGACCACTGGCCGGCGATGAAGTTCTGGAAGGTTTTCGTCATGCGTGGAAGGTAATGAGCGGCTCAACGGCTACCGCGAGGCGTGCATAAAAAAAGAACCCCGCGCTTGCGCGCGGGGCCCGTTTGTCCTTCTCGATGCTGCGACCTGTTTTACGCAGCCTTGTTGTTGCGGCGACGGCGGGCGATGCCAGCGATACCGAAGATACCTGTCGCCATGAGGACGACGCTGGCGGGTTCAGGCGTGGCGGACACGGCTACTGCGTCCGCACCGACCGTGATACCGTGCCAGTTCTCGGAGGGGTTGGTGCTGATCGCCAAGCTGCTGATCGTTCCGGCGAACTGGATGGTGCCAGAGAACTCTGTGCCGGTGATCGAGTTGCCAGACACCGTGTAGGTGCCGCAGCCCCAGAACGCGCAATTGGGGCTGTTGTTGTTCGACAGGACGGTGAATGCCTGGTCGAACGTGTACGTGATGGGCGTGCCACCCTGACCAACGCTGATGAACGCCATATAGAGGTTGCTGACAGGAGCGCCGAAGGTGAGCGTTCCCGACGCTGGCGAGACGAACTGGATGAAGCCGACGTTGCCGCCCGTATTTGGCGCGGTGAGGCCACCCTGCGTGTAAGGGCTGGTTGGGTTGAAGTAGTCCGTACCACCGCCACCGGTGAGGTTGCCGCCAGCGTAGTTGCCGGTGTACGTGACCGAATTGCCCAGGAGCACACCGTTGAAGATGCCGGGCGTCGCCGAGGTCCAGGACGTCCATGTCTGCGCCGACGCCTGAGTCGGAGTTACTGCGGCCACTGCAACTACTGCCAGCAGCGCCGCCAGCCGGGAGGTGTTCATGAGTTCTATGGTGGGGGACGTGTGGTCGTGCCAGATGGTTCAATGATCTCTGAGGTGGGCAAGAGCAAAGCCATGCATTATAGGCTCTCACACCCGTCGCCTATGAGAGACAACGCTATGCCTGACATAGAGTTAGACATCAAAATGCAGTCGCGCTTATGGCCCCATTCCTATTAGTTGTGGCGCGAGCCCCCCTTATCGCGTTGCGCTCGCGCAACGAAATTCCCGCGCCGCGTTCGTAACAAATTCCTCATCGTGGCGGCGTCGCACAATAATCGTACCTACAATGCGGGTAATTCCTCCCACGAACCCAATTGTGCGCCAACTCTCGTCCGACAACATCGCTGCCGCGATGTCGATCATCGATCCCATTTTCCTTCACACACCGCTGTTACGCGGCACCTCGCTAGACCGATTTCTCGACGCCGAGCTGCTCTGTAAGGTCGAGACGCTCAATCCGATTCGTTCGTTCAAGGGGCGCGGAACCGAGGCATTCGTCGCGCAGCTAAGCGACCCACGAGCGCTCGTCTGCGCCTCGGCCGGCAACTTTGGCCAGGGACTCGCACGCGCCGGTGTGCGCCGAGGACGGTCTGTTGTCGTATTTGCGGCGGAGAATGCCAATCCGCTCAAGATCGACGCGATGCGCGCCCTGGGCGCCGACGTGCGGCTTGCCGGAGCAGACTTTGACGCAGCGAAGGACGCCTCACGACACTTCGCCAAGTCGTCAGATGCGCTTTATGTCGAGGACGGTGCGATCCCTGAAATCGCCGAAGGAGCGGGAACGATCGCGCTCGAGATCACCGAATCCGGACTGGTACCCGAGTTGATGATCGTACCGCTCGGCAACGGTGCCTTGGCCACAGGCATTGGTGCGTGGTGTCGACACGCAGCGCCGAGTGCGCGCGTCATCGCCGTCGTAGCGGAGGGCGCGCCGTCGATGCGCCTCTCGTTTGCCGCGCATGCGCCAGTGTCGACGGAGACGTCCGAGACGATTGCGGACGGTATCGCGGTGCGCGAGCCGGTCGCCTACGCGGTGGAGTGCATGCAGGCCACGGTAGACGAAGTGGTCAGCGTGAGCGAGGACGCAATCGTGCGCGCCATGCGTCTCGTGCACGAGCACGTCGAGCTCGTTGTGGAGCCTGCGGGTGTGGTTGGAATTGCCGCATTGCTCGAACATCCGGC
>JBDTMO010000589.1:0-3984 GCA_039934235.1 bacterium
TACCTGAATCTGTCGCAGCTCATCACCCAAGGTTCCGCGGCGGCTCGACCCGTTGGCGACGGTTCCTTTTCCGTAAAGTGAATTCACCGTGGACGCCACATCGCTTGCCCGCGCGTGGCGAAGTGGAATGACAAAGAGCTCGATGCCTCCTTGTGTCGCCCGAGTCAGATCTCCAGCCGTCGGTGGCGGCGCGAATTGCTGTGGCCGAGGCGCTTCTTTCGGACGCACCCGATAGACCTTACCGACAGTGTCCGACACCAACTCGTAGTTCTGCGACTCCAGCATGCTTTGCAGAAGACGCGGAACGTCGGCGCGCGCGATTGGCCGGGGTGTCTCGAGTGACACCTGTCCACCGCCCGGACCACTGAAGAGGACGGGGCGGTCGAGATACTGACCGAACAGCTGGACCGCAGCGCGAAGTTCCGTATTCGCGAGACGAATCGTGATGCTGTCACGATCGGTCGACGCGGGCCTCTGCGCGGCGAGTGGTGCGCTGAGTACACACGCCGCGAGCATGAGTCGCGCGCGCATCATTGTTGCCCGCGCATGAGCGTGAGCTTCCACACGGTATCTGGCGCCTGAATAACGACTGTGTCTCTTCCTACGTTGCGCACGATCAGCTTGTCAAAGGTGCTACCGCTGCGGACAATCGTCCCTGGCGGCTGGCCTGGAAGGCCATCGACGATGGCTTGCCATGGCGGCCCGCCCACGATGGCCTTTACGGTCATGGAAGGCCGGTAAGGCGGTGATGGAGGAGGCGAACCAGGTCCGCCGCCTTCCGTCCTCGCGTCGAACCGGATGCTCGACGGCCGGTTGACCAGTCGAAACGGATCGTTCGCCACCATGCTGCCCGCGGCCTCCGTGAGCGAATCATCGGTCACGAACGGACGGAGCTTGCCGAGCGGAAAGGAGAACGGCGCGATCCCGGGCTCGACCGCGGTCGTCCGCGCGATGCGAAGCGCGGCTCCGCTCGACGCGAGCAGTGCAAATCCGAGCATTAGCGCCTCACGTCGTGGAATCATTGGCGCTTCCCCGACGAGTCTCGCACGGCCAGGCCTTCAACCATGATCTGAAATCGCAGCGTCTCGGGCCGGCCGTCGGGCAGCATTGGATCACCCGGGCTGATCGAGAGCTCGCGAATGGCAAGTGATGCAGCGGTCGACTCGAGCGCGGAGAGGAGATCGGCGAGATGCGTGACGTCTCCAATCGCCGTCAGTCGTACGCCGACGCGCGCGTGCTTGTCACGAAAGACCGAGTCCGGCCGTATCTGGATGGCGTTGACCTTGAGCCCGAGGTCGTCCGCGATGTCGGTAACCTGCGAGGCCAGTGCCGCACCCGCGCTTGTCACCGACGGCGCTCCAATCAACCGGCTCCGCAGTGCGTCCGCGCGCAGCGAACGACTCCGTGCACTGTCGCGAAGTGCCGGCAGCAGTCGGAGCTGCTGCTCGATTGCTGCGAGCTCGTTCATCGCGTCCGTCGACGCGGAGCGCGCATGTTGGTCCCACGCGCGCCATGCGGGCACACCGCGCGAAGCAAGCAGGGTCGTGCCGATCGTCAACGCGCCCATGATGAGCGTGCGCCGATCGCGTGGTGAGACTCTGAGGCCGACGTTCATTGCTGCCGGGCCGCGAGCAATCTGGACGAAGCGGCTTGTGGCCGCTCATTCGGCGCCGGTATCGTGCGCCCGCGATCGAGTGTGAAGCGGATGGTCGCGCGCTCGAGTTCCTGACCGTTAGTCGTTTCGCGCATCATCGACCCAGCCACTTGCGCGCGCGTGATCCCCGGTACGCCCGACAGAGCGTCGATCGCTACGGCGGCGTGTGGCGTCACGAGCGTGAGATTTCCGCCGACCGAATCGATGCGGAATGCGGTGATCGCCGTTGATTCGGGCAGTGCGAGCGCAAGCTCACCCAGCAACAGCGTCGCGGAACGACGAGACGCGTCGAACCTCGACTGGAGATTCAACTCAGTCGTTGCCGCTGCCAGTTCGTGCTGGGCGCGCTCCAACTCGCGCGCGTTGCCGCGCAAAGCATGAATGCGAACACGCGCCCGCTCGGCCCTCCGCAGCGATAACGATCCGGGTAACCATGCCGCGGCGATGAGGCTTGCCACAGCACTTCCGGCCCAGATCCACGTACGAACACGCGATCGGCGAGCACGAAGGAATTGCGTCGTGTGCTCACCAATCACGAACGCATCGTTCCGGCGGACAAGCGTCGCAGCGTAGGCTGCCGTATCGGCTGGAGTCAGCTCCGATGGCAGCGCGGCGCGCGATGCGAGACCCTCCGCCGCGTTTACCCGTGCACGCTCTCTCGTGATACGAACAGGCATCCACCCCTCGTACGAGATGACGAGCCGTGTGCCATCTCCCACCCACGCCAGCTCGCGCTCGGCTACGTGATGCAGTACGGCGGACACGGGCGCTACACCGTCGAATCGCACTCCGGAAGCGCGACAGCCCGCGGCAAGTCCGCTTACGACGCGCTCATCCACTGCCGATGCCCACGTTTCGCCAGTTGGCGTAGTTAAGGGCGTCGAGATCCGCATCTTCGCTCCATCATGCACAAAGAAGCGGTCGACGTTCTGGACGATCATCGCATGCAGCGCGTCTTCGTCCGTCAGCGGCGGCAGACCGGCCAACGGCCGCAGCTGCGACTCGGTCGTCCCGACAACGGCGATGACGTGTGCGCCTCGCGTAAGCGCACGCGGTCGCGTGCCCAACACTTGCTCGACGAGATTGGACAGTTGGTCAGAAGGATTACGGACCACGCGCGCAACCCAGGCCACCTCGCCTCGTCGCGCTGCAACAACACGAAGCTCACCTCGCGTTACAGCGATACCGATCGTCGCGCTCATTGCGTCCGCCGACGCAGTACCACGACGTGATCTCCGTACCGGTCAAACCAGACCTCGGACGTCACAGTCACGCTCGGAAACCCCGCTACGGCGCGCACAGTAAGCTCCCAACCACGCGGCTCGAGCGTCGTGAGGATGGACAGCTCGCTGAAGTGAACGACGAGCGATTCCGCTGCGGCGCGTGATACGCCCGTCATCAGATCACGCAATTCGATCATCGGTCGTCCCGCGGCGCGATCCGCGAGAACACGCTCGACGACTTCTTCGGTGAACCCGGGAAGCGCAGCAAGCACCGGTGCGGGTGCGGTCGCCAAGCAGATGAGCGACGAATTGACTGTAAGATGCGCCGTGAGCTCGGGCCTGGACTCCAGTCCACGCACAAGCTGCAATTCACCCTCCGCCGCGAACGCAGCATTGCGTGGAGAGGGCCGTTCATTCGTCATGTACCACGCCTCTTCCGCGCCGGCGGAACGAACGTCCACGTCCGCGTCGCGCCAATCCAGCAGCGCATCCGACATCGCGCCGCCTTCCGTGCTTCCCACTGCCTCCACGAAATACTTGCGGAGGAGCGTTTCACTTGCGCCGTTGACATCGATGCGGCTGCCCATCGCACGCATGCCCACCTCGCACTCGCTACTAAGAGCGACGGTGGCCGAATCGATACTCACATCGATGGTTCGCCATACGCGCGGCTGCTGCACTTCGGTCGACGACGCCAGAATACCATCCGCCGAGGCAAGCACCTCCGCCACACATCCCTCCGCAACCCAGTACGCACGCTCGGCGTTCAGTCTGTTTCGCGACACGTTGTATGCCTCTCGGCCTTGCAATGCGGCGCCGGCTCCTAGAACCGACGCGACAGTCAATACCCAGAGAATCGCGACGAGAGCGAAGCCCTCGCGGGATCGCATGCTCATCGGCCGGCCAGCGGAAGCGCTATGGTGTCGCGCTCGAGCACGAGCGCCATGGCGACCGGCGGCGCGATGCTCGTTCCCCATTCCGACAGCCAGCGTGTTACACCAGTGGAAGCGTCGACGTAGCGCAGGCTTCCGTGCCCCGCCCAACTGCCAAGCGTCAGCAGTTCGCCCGTCGAGAGCTGCGCCGACAGTGTCGTACTGTCCCTGCCAG
>JBDTMO010000590.1:0-3973 GCA_039934235.1 bacterium
CGCACCGCGGATTGCGCCACCAGTCAGCATCATATCGCTCCACCAGTGTTTCGGTGATGAGCGCCTGATGCTGCCACGCGCGAAGGTATCGCGCGGAATAGTATCGCGGATCGACATCCACGAACGCGTCGGCAGTGGAATACTGAAAGCCCGTCGCCGAGGTAAGCAGGTCCACGTACAGCTCTGGGAGCGCGTCCCACGATGGATCACCGCCGTACAGGTGCGTCTCGTAAACGAACTTCGCGCAATAGCGACGGAGGAAGTGCAACTCCTCGAACCCCGCGCTCCGCAGAAATGCCGGCGACGTCTTCTTCTCGAGGCCCGTGTAGCGGTGCAGCCAACCCGCGTCCTGCATCAGGTGGTCGAAGAGCATCGCGAAACCCTCCGTCACCGAGTTGTCTCCCATGAATCGGAATTCCATCGGGAGATCAGGACGCATGTAGGCAAAATGCACCGCGTGCCCGTACTCGTGAAGGAAGGTATTCCAATCCGTCTGGCCGCCGTGAGGCCGGAGCACGAGGTACACCTCGTCCGGCACCTTCACAGGAGAACAGAACGCTCGCGAGCGCTTTCCCTCTCGCTCTCCGGTATCGAAAATGATGCGTCCACCAGCCGCCGAATCGATGCCCATCTCATCGACCTGGCTGCGGATCGTCGACTCCATGTCGCGCGCTGGAAAGAACTCGTCGAACTCGCGGGCTCTAAACAGCGCAAGCGCGTCGGCGCGAGTCGTCTCGCGCAGTTCCATTCCCAACACGCGCTTCACGACAGACGATGCCACCTCTCGCCACATCGACTCCGTGTCGCGGAGGAACGCGAGGCACTCGTCGCGGAGCGCAGTGAGCGAGATGCCGCTCAGGAGTTCCCACGTCGCGTTGTAGCCATTCGCGAGGCCAACCGCTTCCGTAATGTCGCGTTCCCGCTGAAAACGTTCACGCTTGAGCGGAGCGAGTTCGCGCCGCACGAGCGCTACGCGCGCCGTCTCGATCATCGCACGCTCGGCGCGGTCAGTGCTGTTCGCCGTCTCGATCGATGCGCGTTGATACGGAATCTCGCGTCCATCGGCCAGCCGAACGATCGCTTCGCCTTCCCACGCGATCTCGCGCTCATCGAGCGGTGCCAGCTGCCGGCTGCTCTGCGATTCGACTTGCCAGTCGAGCAGGATCGCCGCCGATCGCCGATCGACCGTGCCTTCCGCGCTGCCGAGGAACATCTCGCGCGCAACTTCGAGTGATTCCTCACTGAAAATGGCGCGATACTTCTCATACAGTTGCTGGATCTGCGCATCCGGCTTGAGCCCGCTGAGCGACTGATAAAATTCGAGCGACAGCTCCTGCGTGAACGCTTCGCCCTCCCTGCGCAGGCGCTCGATCGACATCGCCTCCGTCATCCCGGCAGGCGCTCCTTCAAATAGCCTTGGAGCGTATCAGCCGAGATGCGATCCTGCTTCAGGGTGTCGCGGTCGCGCACCGTGACAGTGCCGTCCTTGACGGACTCCGTGTCCACCGTGACACAAAACGGCGTGCCCACTTCGTCCTGCCGGCGATAGCGCTTGCCAATGCTACCCGTCTCGTCGTAATCGACGGGAAAATGCGGACGTAAGTCGTTCGCGATCTTGTGCGCCATATCGGGCATGCCGTCCTTCTTCGTCAGCGCGAACACCGCCGCCTTGATTGGCGCGAGCGACGGATGCAGGCGCAACACCGTGCGTCCCTCCTCCTCGCCTTCAACCTTCTCTTCGCGGTACGCATTCACCAGCGCGGCAAGTGTCGAACGATCGGCACCCACTGACGTCTCGATCACAAACGGCAGGTACCGCTTGTTGTTCGGCTGGTCGAAATACTCGAGCTTCTTGCCCGAGAATTCCTGATGACGGCGCAGGTCGAAGTCACCGCGATTGTGGATGCCTTCGATTTCCTGGAAGCCGAGCGTTCCACCAAAGTCGAACTCGATGTCGAACGCCGCGCGCGCGTAGTGCGCCAACTCAGTGCCTTCGTGCTCATGGTAGTTCAACCGCTCAGGCGCCAGGCCGAGCGATTGGTGCCACGCCATGCGCTCCGCCTTCCAGTATTCGAACCACTTCATGTCCTCGCCGGGCTCAACGAAGAACTGCATCTCCATCTGCTCGAACTCGCGCGTGCGAAAAATGAAATTGCCCGGCGTGATCTCGTTGCGGAACGCCTTGCCGATTTGCGCAATACCAAACGGCACCTTCTGCCGCGTGCTCTGCTGGACGTTGAGGAAATTCACGAAAATGCCCTGCGCCGTTTCGGGACGCAGGTATACGGTCGACGCGCTTTCCTCGACGGGCCCCATGAACGTCTTGAACATGAGGTTGAACATGCGCGGCTCGGTGAGCTGGCACTGTTCCGCCTCGCCGGGACGCTTGCTCGGCTTCTGCGGACAGCGCGCATCCTCGAGCTTGTCGGCGCGAAAGCGGCCCTTGCAGACCTTGCAGTCAACGAGCGGGTCCGTAAAGCCGGCCACGTGCCCACTCGCTTCCCACGTCCTTGGGTGCATGAGGATGGCCGCGTCCAACCCCTCGACGTCGTCACGCATCCGGACCATGGCCTTCCACCACTGGTCCTTCAGGTTCTTCTTGAGCTCGACGCCGAGCGGACCATAGTCCCACACGGAACCCGTGCCGCCGTAGATTTCCGAGCTTTGGAAAATGAAGCCGCGTCGCTTGGAGAGCGACACGAGCTTGTCCATGACATCGGGTTGCGTACTAGCGGGCATAAGGCTTTGACGTGGGTTCAGGTTGTCGCCCTGAGCGGACTGAAGGACCCGCACCCGTTTGCACTCTCGGTCGCAGGTCCTTCGCTTCGCTCAGGACGACAGACGTCCAAAAAACTTACTCAGGTATCGAGCTCCGCGCTGAGACGCGGCGGAGCTGGCGTGGGCTTTCCCAGCAGGCGCGCCACGATTTTGTCGCCGTGAAAGCGCCCGTTTTCGATGAACACCTTGTTCGCATCGAAGCCCGCGACCACCACGCCGGCAATGAACAATCCTTCAATGGCAGTCTCGAGCGTATCCTCATTGTGCTGCGGAACCCCCGTCACGCTGTCGATGGGAACGCCTGCATCGCGCAACAGGTCCGTGTTCGGTGCAAACCCCGTCATCACGTAGACGAAACGCGCCGGGAGAGTCTCGTCGCCCGCCGGCGTGCGGACGACGACCGCGCCCGGCGAGATGCTCGCAACCCGACTGTTCCACCGCGTCCCGATCGCGCCTTCCTTCGCGCGATTCTGAAAATCCGGCAACACCCACGGCTTGATTCGCTTGTCGAAGTCCGGACCAAAATGCACCAGCGTCACGCGCGCCCCTGAACGCCAGAGATCCAGCGCGGCTTCAGCGGCCGAGTTCCCGCCGCCCACCACGACGACGTCCTGATCGAACGCGTCGTGCCCTTCACGATAGACGTGCCGGACATGCGGAAGATCTTCACCTGGCACCCGTAGGTAGTTTGGCGACCCGAAATATCCGGTCGCAATCACAACGGCCTTCGCATGCGTGACCTGCTCGGCACCCGCGCTCGTGACGGAGCGCACCGCCCACGCCCTCTCCAAATGGTCGAGTTGTACGACGCGCTCATACTGCCGAATCGCGAGGCCGAAATGCCGGACAATTGCGCGGTAGTACGCCAGCCCGTCGCGTCGTGACGGCTTGTCGGTTGCAACAACGAACGGGATGCCACCCAGCGACAACTTCTCCGCCGTGGAAAAGAAGTTCACGTAATAGGGATATTGCGTGATGGTGCTCACCACAGGCCCTGCGTCGAGCACCACTGCGCTGAGACCCGCGCGTTGCGCCGAAATGGCGGCAGCAATTCCGCACGGTCCCGCGCCGACGATGAGCAGATCTAGCATGCTTTGTCATCCTGAGCGAGCGAAGCGAGGCTTTTGTCATCCTGAGCGCGCGAAGCGAGGCTTTTGTCATCCTGAGCGCGCGAAGCGAGGCTTTTGTCATCCTG
>JBDTMO010000591.1:0-3965 GCA_039934235.1 bacterium
GGCTGCACTGCGCCTGCGATGAACCGCGTGACGTTGGCGCGCGCGATATCCGCGGCGCTCGGGGTCCAGATCGGGGTTTGGTCGCTCACCGACACAATGTGAACGACGGAGAACGCACGATCCAGAGGTGCAGCCGGGCGCGAAAGAAACGGCCACTGCTCACGCGGTGGCCGTTGTCTCGCCTACTTCGTGCGCATCACCACGAACTGCAGTGGCGTGAATGGCGCCCCACCCTGCGAGCCGAACGTCAGTAGGCCCTCCTTCCCAGCGGGCACTGACAATCGCACGTATGCCGCCGACCCGCCTCGGATCAGGAAGCTCTTCGTCGCGCCATCGGCCAGCGTGTTGATCAGGAGGGGATATGTGGGAATGTTGAGGAACGTGTTCGTGAAGATGTCGCGGAAATTCCAACTCTTGTGCATGAAGCGCGGATCGGAACTGACGCCGAGGTCGTCGATGTAGTTCGCGACCGCCCAGTCTCGGAAGAGGGGAACGGGATCTGTGCCAAACACGGACGTCAGCGTTTGAAGACCCGTGACCGTCGCATCGTCGAAGCGCTGCCAGATATTGCCGTCGGTGGTCGCGAGCCGATCCGCGGCGTAGCGAAGGAAGGACCAGGTGGCGCCGCGCGTCTCGAGCTCATCGTCGTTCGCGAATGGCGAGTTGCTGTTCGGCGCGCGGATGTACGCGAGGAAGCGCGAAAAGTTCGACGCGGCGTCGTTCTTCCAGAACGGGTATGTCGGCCGGTTGAGAATGCGGATTGTCGAATCGTTCAAATTCATGCGCGGCGTAAAGCCACTTTCGCGATAGTACAGCAGTTCTTCGGCGATATGGCTGAGACCCTCATTGAGCCAGGTCTCCTCGAAATCGCTCGCGGAGGTGTTGACGTAGAAGCGACGGCTGCCGTTGATGAGGTGCTGGAATTCGTGCGCGATGATGCCCGTAGTGAGACTGTCGACGAAACCCGTCGTGCGCGCGTTGCCGTTGACGACGCCTGTGGGATCGGGCACGAGCATGTAGAACATCTCGCCTTCATTGCTCGTCGGGCAGGCGTCTGCCGGGTCTGGCGCCACCTTTGGAAAGAGATCACGCGGATGGAAGAACCCACCGACGAAATAATTGACGTTCGCCGGCGTCTCCTCGTTCACTGAACGCGTAAACAGGATCGCGACGCGGCCATTGTTATCGATGTCGCTCGGTGCGCCGAACGCGCCCACGTCCAGGGGGTAGACGAGCGTGTCGAACCGCGTGGCGATGCGCAGATAGTCCGCACTCGTGAATCCGTTCGCCGGGTTGAGCGTGTCGGCCAGCACGATCGACTTCGTGCCAATGGCGGCTACTCGGAGCGCGTGATTGGTTGGATTGGAGCATGAGTTGGAGCTCACATTCAAAGTCACGAGATCGCCAACCTGCGCCGTGCCCGGAATTCCTGCTGCGCTAATGGTGGTGCCGCCGGCAGATCCAGCGATCGATCGAGTGGCGGCCAAACGCTGGGCACTGCGAACACCCGCAAAGTTGTGATGCGCCGCCTTGACCGAGGCGAGCAGCTTGAGATGGAAACTCTCGTCGAGCTGCGGGGCTGGCACAACGGCAGCGGCCCCGCTCACTGACCTGAGCGCGGTCGTGGTCGACGCAGTGAAGGTCGTGGGTGCCACGCCCAAGCCATTCCCCGTGACAGACGCCGTCAACGAACTCGTCTGATCCGTCGAGCTGTTAAACGCCACAATTGCGAACTCGGCGCCTGATCCCGCACCGGAAACACAACCGTATTGCGTCCCGGTAAAGGTCTGCACATCGCCAATGGCCATCGGCGACGAAGTGGCGAGGCCCGTGCAATTGGAAGATCCGGGCGGAAGCACCGTGACGGTGGTCGTGTCCGACGTACTGTTCGATGTCGAGATCACGAATGCGGTGCCGCCCTGACGCAACGCGCGAACGAGACCCGTGACGTCGACACTCAGGAGCGTCGGGTCACTCACCGAAAAGGCAATCGCGCCTGCGCCCGCGGTGTTCCCGAACTGGTCCTGCGCCGTGGCACTCACGCGCGCGGTGTCACCGACGTCGACGAGTCGCAATGTTTTTGGCGCGACCACGATTTTCGCTGCTGGCCCGGCGGACGCGCTGATGTTCGACGAGACACTCGATGCGACGCCGACTGCGGTGGCACTCACACTCACCGTGCCTGCGATGGTACCGAGCGTGACCTGTGTCGACGCCAACCCGGACGCATCAGTGAGGCCCGAGGTCGGGCTAAGAGACACGCCCCCGGTTGCCGTGAACGACACCGCGACGCCCGGCACCGGCACGCTCGCCGCGTCCGTCACCTTTACCGCGAACGTGCCAGCCGATGCCCCGACGAGTGCGCTGGCACTTGGCGCAGTGGCCACGCTGACCTTGGCCGCCGGCCCCGCTTGAGGAGCGGATGAGTCTGAGCAGGCACTCGCCGCTAAAAACGACGCGGCGCTTACCGCCAGGACAATTCTACGATCTATATGCATCACCTTACCCGAACAATGACAAGCTGAAGGTTGGGATTGGACGTGCCCACGTTGCCGAGCGTGAACGTCACCGACGTATTGGCGGGCACGGAAATTCGGTAATACGCCGAGCCCCCCGCGGTTACGCTCCCGTTGACGTTTGCAGTCGTCGTGAGCGTCTGCACAAGAAGCGGGTAGGCTGAGGCAGGCAGCGAAAGATTTGGAAAAATGCTGTGCCAGTTCCAGCTGCGTTGCTGGTACTGCGTGGCCGGAGCCGCCACATCGTCAATGGCTTGCGATACGGACCAATCGCGAACGAGTGGGACCAGGTCGCCGAAGACATTCGCCATGTTCGCGACGCCGACCGGGGTGTTGTTCACAAGCTTGAACCAGAGCGTCGCATCTGCGTCCGCGACAGCGCTCGTCGAAAACGATGGCATCCGACTACGCAACGCCGATGGCGCGGGCATGCTTTGCGACGCGTACCAGCGGCGCGCATTGGCCATGCGCGGCGTAAGTTCTGCGCGCTCGCGCGAGCGAAGGCGTGATTCGAACTGATCGTCCAACCGCAAACCGGTCTGTTGTGCGCCGGCCGCGACCACTGGCGACGCAACCACGTCGGCATTCGCGATGATCGTCGGTGAGCCTGGAGACGGAACCGACGCCAGCGAGTAGGTGGCTACCGTGCCGCCTTGTACTGACGTATTGACCACCGTGAGCGAGTAGTCACCGGAGGTCGCACCGGGCGCCAGCAAGGCAGTTCCATTACCCGTGACGACCTGGCCGTTGCCCGCACCAAATCCATCGGTGGCATTCGCCCGATCGACGGCGTACCGCAGGAGCGACCAGGCCGCACCGCGCGTGGGCAGCGAATCGTCTAAGGAGTACGGCGAGCTGGTGGAGGGCGCCGAAAGAAACGTCCTGAAGCGCCCGGCGTTGCCTGACATGTCGCTGTTGTACGCCACGCGGATGGTTTGCGTCGCGCGAATGGCATTGATATCGAGATTCGACCGGGGCACGAGACCAGATTCGCGATAGAACAGCAACTCTTCCGCGACGTGCGCCAGGCCTTCGTCCAGCCATTTCTCCTCGAAGGCGGGCGTGTTGTTCACATACAGCCGCCGCGACGAGTTGATGATGTGCTGGAACTCATGCGCCAGCACGGCTGTGGTGGCGGAGTCAACGAAGCTGGCAGAGCGTGGATTCTGGTTGATCGTGCCCGCCGGGTCTGGCGCGAGCATGTAGAAGAACTCGCCTTCGTTGCTCCCCTGGCACGCCTGCGCGCGCGTCGTCGCCGTCGTCGGAAAAAGGTCGCGCGAGAAGGCGAATCCGCCGACGTAACTCGCAGACTTCGGTGGCGTGAGCTCATTGACCGCGCGCGTGAACAGAATGGCAATGTGGCCATTCTTGTCGATGTCCGTTGGGTCGCCGAAGTTCGCGACGTCGAGCGGATAGACCAGCGTATCGAAGCGCGCCGCGTACCGCTGG
>JBDTMO010000592.1:0-3946 GCA_039934235.1 bacterium
GCGCCATGAGCATGAGCGCCGCAGCGACCAACAGGGCGCACCCCATCCCGATCTGGATATTTCGGCGCGGCCAGCCCGACACAACTCCTGCACCGAGCCACGAACCGAGCACGGCGGCGACGATCATCAGGGTGAGCGTCATTCCGTCCACAGGGACGAGCTTTGTGAAGATGTACGCCTGGACGATCGTCGGCAGCGTGTGTCCGACGTTCAGCGTGCCCGGAATGTGTTCGTCGCGGACCATGCGCCACTGGCGAAAAATGGCGGTCGTCGTGGCAAATGACCCGATGCCCAGGGTATCGAAGAAATTGGTGACGAACCCGGTGCCGAGGCCGCCGGGGGTGGGAGTGCCGGCCTGCGTGGAATCGGCGCGCGCGCGGAGGATGCCCCGGGTCAGGACTACCATATAGAAGACGGTGATGACCGCGAGCGCCGCGAGGAGCAATGTCTTCAGGTCGAGGCTGGAGTCAGGCATTATTTGCGGCCGAGGGGTGATTTTGGGGCGCGTCTCGATTCAGCTGACGCGCGGGCGGGAGGCGTACGGCATAGTGGATACAGCATGCTCCCGTTGCGTGCAATGGGCGATTACTCCGCTCGAGTCCGGTTGCCGCCGTTTGCAGCATTTAGTTGTGGCGTTTTTGTGAACGCGCGGGTCTTTGAGAGTTATACGGGACCAGCGATGCCGCATCCGATAGCACTTCGGGGCGAAATCGATGCCCGGTTGTGAGGTCGAAACGTCGGAGTAGCCGCTTGGAATCACCGGCCCACCAGAGCCCGGACCCGAGCAGACCGCCGGCAGACCAAGCAAAGCGTTCGACACGTACAGCCTCGCCGGACATAGGCCGTGCGTATCCCAATCCCCTCAAGTGAGGTTCGAAACATGAATTACCGCTTGCCTCGCGCTATTCGTGCGAGTGCGATCGCATTGGTGTTCGTCGCGGGGGCAACTGCCACCGCGTCGGCACAGAGTGCGACAGTCATCACAGGCAAGGTCATCAACATCAAGACGCAGACGCCCATTCAGGGCGCCACCGTCCTCGTTGATGCCACGCAGATTGGTGCCATCACGAACGAGAGCGGCACGTATACGCTCACGGTCCCTGCCGGGCGCACCGGCTCGGTGAACCTCACGGCTCGCTTGATTGGTTATCGCGCCATGCGCCAGCCGGTCACGCTTTCGGGCGGCCGGGTCACCGCTGATTTCGCACTGACCTCGCAGCCCGCGCAACTGAGCGAAGTCGTCGTGACGGCGCTCAGCCAGCAGCGTGAAAAGGCGACGATCAGCACGGCGCAGCAGACGGTTTCGGCCGAGCAGCTCACCAACACCCAGGCGCCGAACCTGATCAGCGCGATTTCGGGCAAGGTGGCTGGTCTCCAGATCCAGAACTCCGGCAACATGGGCGGCTCGTCGCGCATTGTCATTCGCGGCGCCGGCTCGCTTCTGGGCAACAACCAGCCGTTGTTCATCATCGACGGCCAGCCGATGTCGAACCAGGACTTCTCCACAGCGTCTGCGAGCGGTGGCCGTGACTACGGCAGCGCGATCAGCGACCTGAACATGGACGACGTCGCGTCGCTGACGGTGCTCAAGGGCCCGAATGCGGCAGCGCTCTACGGCTCACGCGCCTCGAACGGCGCCATCGTCATCACGACGAAGAACGGCCGGAACATGCTCCGTGGCACGAAGATCAGCTTCACCAGCCGTGCGACGGCGGACCAGCCGTCGATCATGCCGTCCTACCAGAATGGTTACGGTCAGGGCTTCGGCGGCGAGTTCCAGTACGTCGACGGCCAGGGCGGCGGCATCAACGACGGTGCGGACGAATCATGGGGCCCCAAGCTCGACGGCCGCTTGATCGACCAGTTCAGCGGCAAGCAGCAGCCGTGGATCGCGCACCCGGACAACGTCAGCCAGTTCTTCCGTACCGGCTCGACGCTCTCCAACAACATCAATGTCTCCACGTCTGGCGACAACTCAGGCGCCCGTCTGTCGCTCACCAAGGACGACGTTCGCGGTATCGTCCCGAACACCTCGCTCGCCAAGTTGGGCGGTACGTTCTCGGCCAACGCAACGATCAAGGAAAAGCTGACGGTCGGCGGCAACATGCAGTACGTCCAGAACAGCGGAAAGAATCGCCCGGAGAACGGCTACACGGAGGGTAACCCCTTCATGACGTTCACGTGGTTCGGCCGTCAGGTCGACGTTGCCTCGTTGAAGGATCACTTCTTCAATAAGGATAGCCCGTACGGCTTCGCCGACGGCTCGCTGTACAACTGGAACGACAACTACCACCGCAACCCGTACTGGCAGTATGCCGACAACCCGGCACAGGACTCGCGCGATCGCGTGATCGCGCAGGGCAATGCGTCGTATGATTTCGCACCGTGGCTCACGGGATTGGTTCGCTCGAGCCTCGATTCGTACCGCTTCACGTCGGAGCAGGACTTCGCGAAGGGCAACATCGACAATGCGAGCGCGTCCTACAACGGCGGCTTCACGAATGGCAACGACCGCGCACGCGAGGCTAATTTCGAAGGCCTGCTGACCGCGAAGCAGAGCTGGTCGAAGCTCGACCTAACCGCCAATTTCGGTGGCAACCGTCGTCGCAACGACCGGTACATTGCGAACTACAACACGAACGGCATCCTGGTCGAGGGCATTTACAACCTCTCCAACGCCGGTGTCGCTCCGACGTTCACCAACAGTGAGGCCCACTCGGCCATCAACTCAGCGTACGGATCGGCCGTGCTCACCATCAACAAGGTGCTCACGATCGAAGGGACGGGCCGCAATGACTGGTCGTCCACGCTGCCGAAGGAGAACGCTTCGTACTTCTATCCGTCGGTCAGCGGCTCGTTGCTGGTGTCGGACCTGATTCCGGCGCTGACGGGTAATGGCATGCTGACGTACCTCAAGGTGCGTGGCAGCTGGACGCGCGTTGGATCGGATGCGGGCCCCTACCAGCTCGCGACGACGTACGCGGGTAACGCGAACAAGTTCGGCGGTCTGGCGCAGTACTCGCTGTCGAACTCCTCGGCGAATGCCAACCTCAAGCCAGAGCGCACCACCGGCCAGGAAGGCGGTATCGAGTTCGCAATGTTCGATGACCGCATCACGTTCGACGGCACGATGTACAACAAGGTGACCCGCGACCAGATCATCGGCCTGACGGTCGCACCGGCTACCGGCTTTACGAGCACCGTCATCAACGCCGGCCAGATCACGAACAAGGGTTTCGAAGCGAGCGTCACGGCGCGGCCGATCACCAGCAGGAACGGCTTCTCGTGGAGCACGACCTTCAACTACCTGAAGAACAGGAACAAGGTGGACGAGCTCGGACCGTCACAGGCATCGCTCGACATCGCGGGCCAGTGGGGTTCCAAGATGCAGGCACGCGTTGGCCAGCCCTACGGCGTGCTGTGGGGCCAGTCGTGGCAGCGCGATACCGCCACGGGCAAGCTGCTCACGGTCGGCGGACTGCCGGTTGGAAGCGGCGCCACCAACCTCAAGATTCTCGGCAACGTGAATCCTGACTGGACCGGTGGTTGGGCCAACGAGATGCGCTACAAGGCGTGGTCGTTGAACACCCTGCTCGACATGCGCAAGGGCGGCCAGAACTTCTCCATCGGCAACTGGTGGGGCATGTACGCTGGTATCCTCGAGTCCACGATGAAGGGACGTGAAGTCGATTGGGACAACCCGAAGCTGCTTGTCGACGGTATCGACAAGGCGACTGGCCAGCCGAACACGACGAAAGTCACGGCGGAAGATTACGGCCACAACCTGTATCCGATCGCTGAAGCGGGCGTGTTCAACACCGGCTTCATCAAGCTCCGCGAAGTTCGCCTGAGCTGGGAAGTGCCGTCGCGCCTCGCCGCACGGGCCAACCTGTCGCAGATGAACATCTCGTTCGTGGGCCGCAACCTCATGACGTGGACCGATTTC
>JBDTMO010000593.1:0-3943 GCA_039934235.1 bacterium
CCGCAGGGCAATGGCTCGAACTGGACACCGCAGAACTACGACGGAAAGTTCGAAGGCCCAATGCCGATGCGTCGCGGACTCTACCAGTCGCGCAACATCATCGCGATCAAGGTTGGGATGGAGCTCGGCACGCAGAGTGTCATCGACATGGCGCGCAAGTTCGGCATCACGACGCCCATCCCTCCATATCCCTCCATCAACATCGGCGCCGCGGACGTCTATCCAATCGAGATGATCGCGGCATACTCGGCCTTCGCGACACTCGGTACTCGCGCGAGCCCATTGCCTATCGTTCGCGTTGAAAACGCCAAGGGCGACATTCTTTGGGAGCCCGAGAGCAATCGCGCGCCAGTCATGTCGCCGGAAGAAGCATGGTTGATGGTGAGCATGATGAAGGACGTCGTGCGCAAGGGAACGGCCGCTGGCTCCGTCGGCAGTCAGTTCAGCTATCCTGCTGGCGGAAAGACGGGCACCACAAACGATGGCGCCGACGTCTGGTTCATTGGCTACACGTCCGATCTCGTGGCCGGCGTGTGGATGGGGCTCGATCGTCCCGCGAAGATCAAGGGCAATGCACAGGGCGGCGTGCTCGCTGCTCCCGCGTGGACCGCATTCATGCGCGAGGTCTATCGACGCAAACCTGCGCCGCCCGACTGGCCGCGTCCCGACGGCATCGTCATTCGGGACATCGACCCGGCAACTGGACTGCTCGCGGGCCCTGGATGTTCCGGTAGTGTGCCCGAGTATTACATCGCAGGCACGGATCCAACGCAGACGTGCATGCCCACTGGCTACGGAACTCCCCTCGACACGACAGCAGCATCACGAATTGATACGTCATTCGGATTCCCGCCCGCTGGATCTACGCCGATACGTCGCCCACCGTCTCCCGATACCACGCGCCCTCGGATCCCCGATTCCACAGTCTTCTCGCGACCAACGCGCGTTTCGCCTGGTGCGTTGATCACCCCCGGTGCCACGCCTGTGCCGCGTCCGTCGACGCGCATCCCGCCGCGCGATGACACGCGTGTTGTGCGCGATACAGGTTCTATCAAGATCCCACCGCGCCAATGAGCTGGATGCCCACCGATTGCCACGCTCATTCAACCCACTCCGACGGAAAAATGAGCGTGGCCGAGGTGGTCGCGCGTGGCGCGGCACTCGGGGTCCGCGTCACGGTGAGCGATCACATCTCGCGCGACGCACCCACGACCGTCAATTCCGTCGCCGCAGTCGAAGCGTATCTCGATGACCTGGAGACGTACGACGTGCTCCGGGGCGGAGAGTTCTGCTGGCACGACGCATTGTGGCGTGAGTTGCCCGCACACCTGGTCAAGCGGTTTACGCACCGAGTGGGGTCGCTGCATTCGATTCGGCTGTTGAATGGTTCATGGTTCCGCGCATTCCTGCCTGTCGTGCCACCGGAACTCACTCCCGGCATCTACATGGAAGCGCACGTGACGTCGCTCGAGGAATTTGCGCGCGACATGCCGGTCGATGTGCTGGCACACCCCACGCTCGTTCCGCCGCCAATGCGCGTCATCGATCCGCATGAGCTGTGGAGCGAGGCGCTCGAAGAGCGCGCGGTGCACGCCCTGCTCTCCGGTGGACAGGCATTCGAGATCTCGGCGCGATACCCGCCACACGAGCGGCTGGTTCGCCGCGCTGCAAGCGCTGGAGTTCGACTATCGCTTGGCTCCGACGGCCATGCCCGCGATCAGGTCGCGAACATCGTTGCACCGCTCGCGCTCGCAAGAGCCGTCGGTGTCGCGGACGAATCGTTGTACGATCCTGTGCGTCATGGATCTCGCACCGGTGCCTTCGCCGCATGACGCGTTATCACGCGAGCTGGGTCCTGCCAATCTCGTCGCCACCAGTGCGCAACGGAACGGTGGTCGAGCACGAGGGACGCATCGCGTACGTCGGACCGCGAGCAAACGCGCCCGCTGGCGGCAACGATGTGGACCTGGGCGACGCGATCCTCATGCCCGGGCTGGTGAATGCGCACTGTCATCTCGAGCTGACCGCGATGCGCGGCTTTCTCGACGGACTTGGCTTCCGCGACTGGATCCTTCGCCTGATATCGGCGCGCCGCGACGTGATGACAACCGAGATGCTACTCGATGCAGCACGCCTCGGCGTTGACGAGGGACTGACGCATGGCATCACGACGTTTGCCGATACGGGCGACACCGGCGCGGGGTTCGACGCCATGCTTGAACGCGGCGTGCGCGGCATCTGCTACCGCGAGGTGTTCGGTCCCAACCCGGCGCAGTGCGACGAGGCCATCGCAGCGCTCAGCGTAAAGCTCGACGAGATGCTTGCCCGCGCGACACCCCTGGTGCGGGTCGGCGTATCGCCGCACGCGCCGTACACTGTGTCAGACTCGCTGTTCAGCGCGACAGCATCGCTCGCGCGAGAACGAGCACTTCCCATCGCGGTGCACATCGCGGAGAGCGAGGCCGAGTGCGCATTGGTGGAAGAGGGCGCCGGTGAGTTTGCCATGGCGCTGCGTGCACGCGGAATCGGCGTGACGCCTCGCGCCCGCACACCAATCGCCCTCCTTGGTTCGCTCGGCGTCCTGAGCGCTTCGACACTACTCATCCACTGCGTACGTGTGGATGCTGAAGACATCGATGCCATCGCGCGAAACGACAGCTCGGTCGCACATTGTCCTGCGTCAAACGCAAAGCTCGGTCATGGCATTGCACCGTTGGTCGCATTGCTCGCGGCAGGAATTCGTATTGGAGTCGGCACGGACTCGGTGGCGAGCAACGATCGCATGGACCTGCTGGATGAAGCGCGACTCGCCACGCTCCTGGCCACCGCACGTGAAGCACGGTACGATGCGCTCGCGGCCGAACGTGCGCTTGAGCTCGCGACGATCGGAGGCGCTTCGGCGCTCGGACTGAAGACGGAGATCGGAACGTTGGAAGTGGGAAAGTCCGCAGATCTCGCCGCGTTCGCGGTACCACCGCATCGAATTCCAATTCATGATCCGGTCGCGGCGGCGGTGTATTCGTTGGCTGGCCTCCCCGCGGAGTTTGTCGCTGTCGCCGGGCGCGTTCTGGTGCGTGGTGGTCGCCTCGTTCACGCGGACGCCGACCTCCCACGTCGTGTCCAAGGCTGTGCTGATCTCTTGCAGAAGTGGCTCGTCGCATGAAGCGGTCTCTTGTTCGCGCTCTGTCACAGCCATAGCTTCAAAGAGTTAGACTGCGCCGGAGGGACGTTTGATCGTCGGATGTCTGGCACTAAACGCGTCGTTCGAGCCCCTGACCATGGTTCCCATGCGTCGGGCACTCCGACTCGTCATCGATGGCAAGGCCGAAATCGTCGAAGCCGAGATGGACCGCGTGGTCCGTTCCGAGCGGCTGACGATGCCTCGTCCTGCTGTCATACGACTCACGAAATTCATTCACGTGCCGCGACGGTTTCGTCGGCAGGTCACGAACACATTCCTGTTCGCCCGCGATCACTATCGCTGCCAGTACTGTGGTCGGGCTGCGATGGAGCTTCGTCCGCGCGAGGCGCTGACGCGCGATCACGTTATCCCGATTTCGCGTGGCGGAAAGAATGACTGGGGCAACGTCGTCACCGCGTGTTCGCCGTGCAATACGCGCAAGGGCAACCGCCTGCCGCAGGAAATCGGCATGCATCCGCTCACGCATCCCGTCGAGCCGCATTTCGTGCATCTCTCCTGGGCAATTCGTCGGCTCACGCAGACGCAGGCGAAGTACATCAGGACATTCTACGGCGATGCGATTCTCCATCAGCTCGAGGCGCTGGAGCATCGAGTGCATCCGCTCGCGCACGCGCATGCAGGCCGTAGTGTCGAGGTAGCGGAGGCAGCCGAGTAGCTGCCTTTTTTATTAGGCGCGTGTCATCCCGAGCGAGCGAAGCGTTTGTCATCCTGAGCGAGCGAAGCGCGTCGAAGGATCTGCAC
>JBDTMO010000594.1:0-3924 GCA_039934235.1 bacterium
GATGAGCCGCGTCCAGGTGACGCTCGCGACAGTCGGCGCCGTGATTCTCCTTGTCTCTTTCGGGCTCGTGCGCCCCATCTGGTCCGCGACGCACGCGCAACTTGCACCATCGTTCCGCCTCGAGGGATTCTCGACAGCGCTCCAGAGTTTCGTGTCGTCCGGCGATCTGCGTGTACGTGACGGCCGCATCGTCGCCAATCACACCAAGCCGTATCTAATCCGCACCGGATCGCTGGTCGACAACGTGGTGCGCCGAGGGAATCGCGACGCCGACGCACCGGCGGGAGCGCACTGCCTTGACGCTCCGAACTGGCTCTCCGTCAAGCGCGAAGGCGTCGATGTTGGTTCGGGATGTTCAATCGCCGGCTCATCCGGTGGGCGGAATTGGAATGGCGCGCTCACGATGGCACCTGACGGGACAGCGTACCTCTTGGCTGCCAGCGGCCACACTTTGACGATGGACAAGCATGGCATCACGCCGGTCGGGGTCACGTGCCGCGATACGGCGAATGCGAACGCGGTAGCCTTCGATCTCGCCTGCGGCGCGACACGCATGCACGTCGTCGTGCAACATGATACCCTGCGTTTGGCTTCCTCGAGTGGCGTGGCAACGTTGAACGGAAGCGCGATGCCGACAGCCTCGCGCGTGCTGAAATGGGGCGACATCATCAACGTCGACGGCGCCGCCACCTTCGTCGTCGACAGCATACCGCGCTCCGCGCTCGCTGTGTCGCGCTGGCGGAACGGAGAGCAGTCGCGCGCCGTCGTCGCAAAGTCGCCACCACTCTTCGCGAAGCTCGACTCGCTGCTTGCGTCTGGCCTGCGCCTTCCAGATTCCATGAGCGCGATCAACGTCGAGCTCACGATCGACGCACGGCTCAACACCGAGATCCAGGCTGGTCTCGACAGCGTGTGCGCGGGCACCCGCCAGTGCTCGGTCATTCTCATGCGTCCCGAGAGTGGCGAGACAATGACTCTTGCATCGCGGCTCGACACGAGCGTGCGCGTGGACGCCTACTCGCCACTGGACGCGAACTTCCGCAATCACCGCGCAGCATCGGTGATCAAGCCGCTCATCGCGACAGCGGTGCTCGCGCGCTATCCACGGCTGGCCTCACTCGCAGTTGAACAGCGCGGCGAGACATTCGAGACCGCGGCAGGATGGCCCATCTCCGGCACAGCCATGCGGACGCCACGCCGAGGCTGCCCACACGCTGAAATCGACTGGAGCTGCTTCCTGCCGACGTCCAACAATCTCTACGCGGTCACGCTCGGATTTCTCGGCGCGGCCGAGCCGGGTGCGAATGGGATGCCCGCTTTAGAGAATGCTGCGACGGGAAGTGGATATGAAGTCGAGAATGCCGCGATCAACAAGCGTCCTCGGTTCGCGACGAACGGCAGGCGGCGCCACTACGGCGACTCGCCGCTGGCGCACGGTCTCGCTGATTTCTTCGGCGCGGAGATTGGTGCGCGAGTTGGAGCGTTCGACACGACGCTCTGGATGCCGCTCGCCGATAGCGGCCGCCTGCGCGTGAGTAGTGCGTGGCAGCGTGTCTCGCCTGCGACGCCGACCCTCGATCTCGATGGTGCGCAGTTTCACGACCTCCATCATCTCGCCGGGTTCATGATTGGCGAAACAGAGAACAGCTGGAGCAACGCGACGCTGGTTCGCGCGGCGAGCCGGATTTTCACGGGCAAGGCTGTTGACCTGCGGCTTATCCGGAGGCTTGGCACTGAGAAGCTGGCGGCACCAGACGCGCCCGATCTTCGTATGGGGAAGGGAAGGGACGTCGTGCTCGAGGGCATGAGCAACGTCGTCCACGGCATCGGCACGGCGAAGATGTTACAGGGCAAGTGGCCCGCGGGCATCAAGCTCGTGGGCAAGACAGGCACGTTGGACTCGGAAGGTTTGTCGGGCACGTCGTCATTCATGTTCGTGGGGAGCAACGCGGCTGGCGGCGTCGAATGCTCCGTGGCGGGCGTGATCCATGTGGAGGGCCTCGAGAATGCGGCAATCACACCGCCTGCGGGTAAGGACGTGTTTGCGCGGGTCGTCCTTCCCGCGCTGATGAAGCAAGGACCGTGGCGCGACGCTCGATGTGCGAATGCGGTTGGCGGCACCAAGGAACCAGTGTTCACGATCAAGGCGCCGGTCGCAAAAACGAAAGTCGCGTCGAATCCAGTCACCAGGAAGCATCAGCGGAGGCCTCGGCGATGAGATCAACTCTTGGACGACAGGCGGTCGTGACAATGACCGGACTCGCGCTCGCGGCGTGCACGCTGCCGCCAGACCAGCGCTTTGGCAAACGCGATAGCGGCGACGGCAGCGTCGTACTGCAATCGGGAATGACAGCAGTCGATTCGCTGAAGTATGAGATCGAGCAACTGCGACGAGATACAGCGGAGCGCGACAGCGCACTTGCACTCGTGCGCTCGACGCAAGAGTTGATCGAGGGTGTAGATCGCGAGCTTGCGGCGATTCCCGGCATGGACGAGCAACGACAGATCACCCTCGCGAGCAGTACAGAGCGCGGCGCAGACGGCGACATCGCGCATGCCGTCATGCGGAAGATCGCGCGCGTGAAGGAGCTGGCAGAGCAGTCGGACGCCGCGATTCATACGCTAAAGCAACAGCTTGCGGCCATGTCGAGCGCGCGTGACAGCCTCCGCAATGACAACAAGGAACTCCGCACGTCGGTGGACCACTTCGTCGCGCTTGCCGAGGGTCTGCAGAAGGAGCTTGCGCGCGCGAACGAGCGGATCGCGCAGCTCGAGGCCGAGAACCTTCAGCTTGCGCAGAAGGTCATCGTGATCTCGGATACGGTGAGCGCGCTGCGCACGCGCGAGCGCACGGTGTACGTCGCGATCGGCTCCGAGCGCGAGTTAGCCGACGCAGGCGTCATAAAGAAGAAGGGCGGTTTTCACATCGGCCCGTGGACGCCCGGGCAGACGGTGGTTCCATCGGACGATGCCCCGATAACGGCTTTTCGCGCGCTCGACATGCTGGTGGATCGCGACATCGCGCTGTCGAGCGACGGCGCCGCCTATCGCATCGTGTCGAGCCACAATGCCGCGCTGGTCACCGGCGGCGATGGCAATGTGGTACGCAACCGGATCGAGGTGCGCGACCCGGAGCGCTTCTGGCGGAATTCGCGATTTCTGATTCTTGTGCGCCAGGACTGAACAACAGCTCAGGGCAACGACTGCGGGAACGGTCGGATACTTGATCCCGAGTTTGATCGAGGTAGGTCGTGTACTTCGACGGATCGTAGTAGTACGCACGCATCGCGTCGCGATATCTCGCCATCTTCTCGGCGTTCAACCAGATGGCTGGTTGGTCCGTCGGCGCCATGAGTGGGCGATACTTGATAGTCTTCGTCTGCACGGTGGTGAAGTACCTCTTCGCGTCGCTCACGAGCGTCGGTTGAATCATGAGGTCGAGCAAGGTCATGGCCTGCACCTTTGCGCCGGCAATCACGCCCTAGTGCGCGATGAGTGTCGCCATTGCGATTCCGTCGGCCCTATTGTGTCCAGGCGTGCCGGGAATGTTCGCCGGATAAGTGGAGCGTCACTGACGGCACTGTCCACGTGACGTCACCGATCGGCGATGTCGTCACTGCCGGTGCCTGTGCTGGCCTTCGCCGCTTCCTCAGGCGAGCGCAATGGCGGGTTAATAGAGAAGCCCCCGCCGGCTTCACTCTCAGTTCCAAGTCTTAGGAACCTTTAAGCGGCGGTAATGGCTAGTATGCGATAGGCCTCGCGCGGTTGACTACGGCGGGCGCTAGCGCTGCCAACTCACGGGTGACACGTTACCCGCCCGCCGAATTTGGCTCTCACAATTCCCCATACTCGATGCCCACGTCGTCCTTGGTGTTTCGCGTGCTGGTTGCTTCGCCCTCCGACTGCAATCAGGAGCGCTTAACT
>JBDTMO010000595.1:0-3917 GCA_039934235.1 bacterium
TGGAAAGCGGCAGCCCGGACAGCGCATGCAGGTCGAGGAGTTGCGGGCTCGCGACCGCTGAGCCAGACACCTTCAAGAGCATCGCGCCGCCACCGCGCAGTTGCACCGCCGCTTGAAACGCCGACCCAAACGAGGCCTGCCGCATTGTGAGCGGAACCGCGGGCGGCGGATTGCGCAGGTCCTCGTTGTAGCCGAGGAACACCGCAGGCAGGCTCCAACTTGCCTCGACGAAAGGCGCGGCGACGCCCGGAGTTTCATCGGCGCCGAGCATCAGCGTGAATTGCGATAGCAACTCGGGCCATGTCTTGCCGCTCGGCGTCGTGACATTCACAACGCCCGTCGTCGTGACGGCCTTCACGATGGAGCGGAGGAACGTTCCCTCGTCGGAACCACCATACGTGTCCGTAAGCCAGCGGACGAACAGCCACGAGCTGCCGTAGATGTCGTTGTCATCCGTACCGCTCAGGATGGTCTTCTGCTCGAAGTTCGCCAGGAAATCGGCGAGAAAGAGGAAGTGATTCCCCATGATGAAGTTGCCCTGGCCACACGCAGGCACGCCGGGACGGACCTCACAGTCGAGCGTTCCAAAGTAGGGCGAGTTGGTGCGCCAGCCGTTGCCGTGAATCGCACGGCCATAGAGCTCGCTCGCCACCTGTGCCGTTGCTTCTTCCAGCCACGTTACTTCGTTGAACGCAGGACGCGGGTCCGCAAAGCGTTCGGCGAACGCCGTAATGTGCTTCGATTCGTGAATGAGCGTGCTTGGCATGTTCCGACGCCACTGCGGCCGCCCGTTGAGCGATGTGCTCGTGGGCGTCGTATCAGTCACCGCACGCGCGTAGAAAATCTCGGCCTGGTTGCTTCCGCTTACCTGCGCGGCAGTGGTGGGCGCGAACAGATCGCACGACTGCACGAAGCCCAGCAGGTTGGCTCCGGCGCTGTTCACCTTGGGTGTGAACATCATGATGATCTTGCCGTTCGCGTCGGTTGAATCATCCCACACGAGCGGGTTTCCGAAGTTCAGCAGGAGCGGATACGAGACCGTCTCCCACTCTTGCGCAAGCGCAATCATGTCCCCGTCGATCTTGCCGGCGAGCGTTCCTGCGTTGTCTTCCAGCACGACGGCCTTGGGTCCCACATAGACGACCCGCGCCGTAATCACGGGCGACACTCCAGCGGTGCAGCTGTTGTAGTTGAAGTTGATCGTTGCCGTTTGGCCAACCGTCAACGGCACCGGCGTCAGCGACGACGAGCGGGAGTTCGGCGAAAAGCCGCGCGACAGATTCGTCCGCGTCGGGCGACGATAGAAATTTTCCGGCCTGGCCAGATCGCGGAGGAGCTGCATGTCGTGCTCGAGGTGCTGCAGATGTTCGTGCGCCTGGGCGGCAAGCGCCGGATCGATGAAGCTGCGTGGCGCCGGTGGCGCGGACGTCACGTTCACGGACTTCAGCATGTCTGCCTGCGCAAACTTCGATGCACTGATGCCGCCGGCGATTCCCTTGAGCTCGAACCCGGCATTCGCGTTGAGCGTCGTCGCCGCGTTGAACACGCTCACGATGTAGGTACCGTTCGCCGGAAGCTCGTTGCACGCCAGGTTGCTCGAGGCAGTGGCAAGGAAGCTCGCGCCCACAGCGAGCGTGCGCGTGGTCGCTGTGGCAAGTGGCTGCTTGATCGTTCCCGAGCCCGCGATGGTGAAGACGTCCACACTCACGGGCTGTGTGCTGGCACACGGCAAGCCGCCTGTGGGCACCTGCACCGTGAGCTGCGTCGTCGTCGCCACGGACACCGGCGCCGAAACGCCGGCGATGTTCACCTCGGTGCCTGCCGGGCCGGCAACAAAGTTCGCCCCGGTGATCGTTGCGATGGTGCCGGGCGTGAGCAGCGCTGGGGAGATGGACGTGATCGTGGGGAGCAGCGCGCCGACGGGAGGCGAAACGACGACCGTCAGTTGTCCGAGTATCCCCTCGCTGGACGCCGTGATGTCCGTCGTACCACCAGAGCGAGCCGTGAAGTTGCCGTTGGCATCGATCACTCCGACGCGCGCGTTGGTCGACTGCCAGGAAATAAAGCGCCCGGTGAGCACCGCTCCCGTCTTGTCCTTGAGGATGGCCAGCAGATTGACCGTCATGCCAGGCAGGAGCGTGCCGGCCACCGGCGCGATCGCCACGCTCGCGACCTTCGGGCCAATGACCGTGACAATCGACGTCCCACTCTTTCCGTCCACGGTCGCGGTAATCGTCGACGTGCCTGCCGCAACAGCCGTAAGTGTGCCCGCGGCATCGATCGTCGCAACCGCGACGGCTGACGACGACCACGTCACAGATTTTCCAGTGATGACAGATCCCGTCTGGTCGCGCACGTCGGCCGAGACGGTCTGCGACGTCGCGACCTCCATTTGCGTGATGGAGATCGACACGCCAACTGACGTCACCACCGGCGTGTTGTTCACCGGTGGTGGCTTGGTTGGCTCAACGCCTCCACCGCACGACGTGGTGATGGCGGCAATGACGAGGCAGGACAGCAGCTGACGAGTGCGCATGGACCACGATGGATGAAGACGGAAACGACGCGGAGCCCACAGATGCTCCGGCGTCGCTGTGTTCTGTAATTGGATGGTTCGGTCGTGCCTAATGCCGTGAAACGGCGCCTCGCTATTTCACCGTGTTCACACAGGAGTTTGTCGTTGGCAGCCCGACGGACGTCTTGAGGACCAGCAGGACGTCACCGGCATCGATGATCCCATTGCAATTCGCGTCACCGCGAGGGTACGCGGCCGTGCCCGCCGGTAATGAGCCGACGATCGCCTGCTGGATCAACAGGGCGTCGAAAGCATCGACCTTGCCGTCGCCATTTACGTCACCGCGCAGCACGCCAGCCTCCACTCCCACAGTGTACGTGAACATGCCCCGGCCATAGGTCCCGACCACGACCTGCTTCAGTGCGGGCGCGTAGACGATATCCTGTACGATCACGTTCGGAAGACCTGCCGGGCCAACTCGCCACGTCACGCCATCGTCAGTGGTCTGGTACACGCCGACGTCCGTGCCGACCATGATTCCCAGCCCGGGGATAAATGCCGCGGCGTTGACCGGCGCATCGACAAGGCCACTGCCCGTAATGTCTTTCCATGTTGCGCCAGCATTCAGTGTCTCGAACACATGGCCGGTTCCGAATCCTGAGACCGTCACGAGCGCATGGTTCGCATCCGCGGCGTCGACGACCACCCGCGTAATGGTTCGATTGGGAAGACCGGAGGAAACGTTCGTGAACGTGACTCCTCCGTCGCGTGACACCTGGACGTTGCCATCACTGGTTCCAGCATAGATCGTGAGCGAATCAGACTTGGCGATGGCGACCGTCATGATACGCCCCGTTCCCTTCGTCAGATCTCCACTGATCGGCAGCCAGGTGCGCCCCTCGTCTACGGAGCGATACACACGCTGCGTCGCGAAGTACAGCTTCGTCGGCGTTTGGGGATCGAGGAGCAGCGGCGGAATGAACGCACCACGATCCGTCGGGGCGATGCCGGTCGTGCGCAGCGACGTGGTGGTTGCGTCCTTGCGGATGATGTAGGCGCCGGCCCCGTTGGTCCACTGCGCTTCACCGTACACGATGGTTGGATTGGTGTAGTTGATGGCGGTGTAGCCACCATCACCACCGGCAAACCCGTTCCACAGCGGAGAGCCCGTGTACGTGTGGGTACCATTGTCCTGCGAGCCGCCCATGATCTTCGCACCATCGGGCGAGATCGCGATGCCCGGATAGTATTGCGTGATCGCGAGGCCGGCGTTGCGGCTCGTCCACGTATCGCCAGCGTCGGTGGAGACGAACACGCCGCCGTCAGTGCCGGCATACAGGATATCGGGGTTGAGCGGATCCACGACGATCGTATGCCAATCGCAATGGATCTCCATGCCCAT
>JBDTMO010000596.1:0-3910 GCA_039934235.1 bacterium
ACGTTCAGCTGTGGAGCACGACTGATCTGGTGGTGCAATACGCGCGTTCTAAGATGAAGTAGCGAGATTGTCATCCTGAGCGAGCGCCGCGACCACGTGTCATCCTGAGCGAGCGCAGCGAGTCGAAGGATCTGCACCCGCGGAGTAGCGCTGATCCTTCGCTTCGCCCAGGACGACAGCGGCTCAGGCGTGCTGGGCCCACGCGGGTTCGCCCGCGGTGTACGGGAGGCACGGGTCAAAGCGACCAGGCGACTCCACATAACGCATCGCCTTGGTGTACCCGATTTCCGACGTGAAATAGCCGAGTAGCGCGAGCTCCTTCATCATGCGGAAGTAGTGCGCTGGCGCGTCGGCTGTAATCGCCGCTGCGCCACTGGCCTCGCCGCCTGTCGATCCTTCCTTCCGTTCGTCGGGCAGATGCGCATCACTCGCGTTGGGCGCGACGTCCACGGCCACCGGGGCGAGTCCCTTCTTCTTGCGGTCGGCCGCGTCGCGCGCGTCCATGTAGCTCTTCTGCTCCTTGTCGAGCGCCGTTAGCACCGCGAGCCGCTGCTCCGGCGTTGCGGCCATGAAGCCAACGGTGTTCGCCTTCTTGGTTGCCTCGTCCAGCTTGTGCATGCCGTCACGGAAGATGCGCTGATCCGCGGCGCCGTAACTGTCAGTGACCATCAGCGCCATGAACGCGCCGGTCTTCGCCGCCTTCGCTCCAGGCGTTTTCGTTGCCGGAAGAATCGTCTCGGCAATTTCGTCGAGATACGCGACGTCTTCAGGGGTGAACTTTGCTGCCACCGCCGCCGAGGTATCGGCGCCAGGTGCTCCAGCCTTTTCGCACGCCGTCAGCAAGTTGGTGCCGCCAACGAACGCGACGCCACCGAGCATCAAGCTCACCCGCCGGATGGCCTCACGACGACTGAGTAGTCGGACCTCTTCAGCATCTATGGTCATGGTATCTCTTTCCTGGTGACGGATGACACGTTAGAGGTTGCGGCGATTGAGCTCGTTCACGGCAAAGTCAGCGGCGCGTGCCGTGAGTGCCATGTACGTCAGCGACGGATTCACGCAGGCTGCCGACGTCATGCACGACCCATCGGTGACGAAGACGTTCGGCGCATCCCACACTTGATTGTGCGCGTTGAGCACCGACGTCTTCGGATCGCGCCCCATGCGTGCCGTTCCCATTTCATGAATGCCCATGCCGGGGAAGTACTCGTTGTCGTACGTCTTCACGTTCTTGACGCCAGTCTGCTCCAGCATGTCGGCCATGTCGTTGATCATGTCCTTGCGCATGAGACGCTCGTTGTCGCCCGTCGCGCAATCGATCTTGACGACGGGCATGCCCCACTTGTCCTTCTTCGTGTTGTCGATCGAAATCATGTTCGCATGATTGGGCAGCATTTCGCCAAAGGCCGTCGCGCCGATGGTCCAGGCGCCCGGCAACGCCATCGAATCCTTGAAGGCTCCGCCAACGCCAAGCTCCTTCACGGCGCGTGACCATCCGTCGCGGCTTGCGCTTCCCTGATAGCCGAAGCCACGCAGGTAATCCCGCTTGTCGCCAAACAGGTTGCGATAGCGCGGGATGTAGAAGCCGGTCGGACGACGGCCGTAATAAGTCTTGTCGTCCAGCCCCTCGAGCTCGCCTTCGGCGCCGGCGCGGAAGTGGTGGTCCATGAGGTTGTGGCCGAGCTCTCCAGAGCTGCTGCCAAGTCCACCAGGCCACACGTCGGTTGCAGAACGCATGAGCAGCCACGTGGAATTGATCGTCGACGCGCAGACGAAAATTACCTTCGCCGTATAATCCGTCGACTGCTCCGACACGGCGTCGAGCACGCGAACACCAGTTGCGCGCTTCTTGTCCTTGTCGAAAATGATTTCGCTCACGATCGACCACGGCTTGAGCGTCACCCGCCCGGTCTTCATCGCGGCTGGCAGCGTTGACGACTGCGTGCTGAAATACGCGCCGTAGGGACAGCCTAGCCAGCACGCATTGCGATACTGGCATGCATTGCGGCCTTCGAGCTGCTTCGTCGCGTTGGCGGTGCGTCCCGGAATGAGATGCCGCGTTCCGTTGAACGCCTTCTTGAGCTTGTTGGCCACCATTTCTTCGCCGCAGTTGAGCGGCATGGCAGGCTGAAATTGCCCGTCGGGAAGCTGCGGCAGACCATCTCGTGATCCGGAAATTCCGGCGTGCTTCTCCACGAGGTCGTACCACGGCGCGATTTCGGCGTAGCGAATCGGCCAGTCGATGCCGACGCCTTCCTTCGCATTCGCAGTGAAGTCGAAGTCGCTATGACGATAGCTCTGGCGTCCCCACAGGAGCGAGCGGCCACCGACCTGATAGCCCCGATACCAGTCAAAGCGCTTGATTTCAGTGTACGGCGACTCCTTGTCTTTCACCCAGAATTCCAGGTTCTTCTCATTCAGCGGGTAGTCACGCTTCAATACCGGATACTCCTCTTCCATCGACTTCGTGCGGCCGCCGCGGTGTAAATACTCCCAAGGCGCCTTCGTCGCATTGACGTAGTCCTTGATGTGCTCGACGTTGCGCCCTCGCTCGAGGAGCAGCACACGCAGCCCCTTCTCCGCGAGTTCCTTTGCCGCCCAGCCGCCAGAAATGCCGGAACCGATTACGATCGCATCGTAGTTCGCAGACTGCACCGTTGCCTCCGTTAGCATTTGTACTGAAGCAGTGCGAAGTGCACACTGTGGGCGCGAATATGTGATGCGGAGTGTGGCTACGCGAGTGGGAAATTCAATCCCATTCAGGCGGCCTCGTCACCGAGCTGTAGTCGAGGCTTTCCGTTGGTGATACCTTGCGAGTATCAACTCCCGATTCCCTGATCGTCCGCTGGCTCTGAGGGCCTCGCGTTGGAACTGCGTCACCTCCGGTACTTCGTCGCAGTCGCAGAAGAACTGCATTTTGGCAGGGCGGCAACGCGGCTCAACATTGCGCAACCGCCGCTGAGCCGGCAAATCCGCGATCTCGAGCGAGAAATTGGCGTGGCCCTGTTCGATCGGACCCCACGGGGCGTCGACCTCACGGCCGCGGGCAACGCCTTCCTCCACGAGGCTCGCCTCACGCTCGCGCAGGCTGAGCGGGCGCAACGGACCGCGCAACGCGCCGCACTCGGCGAGACGGGTCGGCTCCGGGTGGCGTTTGTCGAGGCTGCTACCCATTCGGGTGTGTTACCCAGCGTGCTGAGTTTCTTTCGGATGCATTTGCCGAGCATCGGGCTGTCGTTGTTCGAAATGGACGCGGGGCAGCAGACCGAGGCGCTCCGTGATGGTCGGGTCGATCTGGGGATCCTGCACAGCCCGCCGCTCGACGCCGATCGTTGGTTGCGCGTCGAATCGGTGCACACGGATCCGATGATCCTCGCTGTTCCTGCGGAGCATCGCCTGGCTGGTCGCGCGCGCTTTGCACTCGTCGACCTTGCGGAGGAGTCGTTCGTCCTGTTTCCGCGCGATGCCGCTCCAACGATTTACGACGACATCATCGCCCGTTGCCGCGCTGAAGGCTTCAGTCCGCGAGTCGTCCAGAAGGCCTCGGGATGGCATACGTTGGTGAGTCTCGTGGGCGCGGGCGTTGGCCTTGCTTTCATCCCTCGATCACTCAAGGCGTTCAAGCAGCAGGGCGTGGCGTATCGTTCCGTGAGTGATTTGTCCGTGAACGTCGAACTCTTCGCCGTGTGGAAGCGAGGAGACCGATCGCCAGTGCGCGAGCGGTTCGTCACCACGTTGAAGGCGGTGGGGCGGGCGCGGCCGAAGGTCGGCTAACAGCTCGCTCGCTCACGCTCGCTGGACGGCAGACGGCTTGCGTCGGCGCTGTGCGCCTCGCTTGACGGCAGACGGATCGCGCTGCGCGCTTGCCTGCGGACCGTTCGTCTAATGGTCATGCGCGGCGCATCGCGCC
>JBDTMO010000597.1:0-3905 GCA_039934235.1 bacterium
CTGGAGCAGAGTGCGCGGTACTATCGCACAGGGAGCGACGGCAGCGTGAGCGTGAATCCGACCATGCCCGGTTTCAACTTCGATATTGTGGCTGGCGCGGACTACACGCTCGACGTCTCGCGTCCAATTGGCCAACGCGTGACGCGCCTCGAGTTCCACGGGCATGCCGTTGCACCAACCGACAGCTTTACGCTGGCGCTCAACAACTATCGGCAGACGGGCGGCGGCGGGTATTCGATGCTCAGTGGTGCTCCGGTTGTCTATGACAAGCAACAGGAAATTCGCCAACTCCTCGTCGATGAACTGCGCCGCAAGGGCACGATCACACCAGCGGACTACTTTACGCGGAACTGGCGTATCGAGCCAGCGAGTGCAGTTGCCTCGCTCCAGAAGGAGCTGCGGCGCGACAGCCGAGAGGATGCGCATGCGGCTGGGACAACGGCGGTTGCGCGTCCGGCCACGCGGCTTCGCGTGATTGCCACGAATGATTTTCATGGTGCACTCGAGCCGCGACCCGACAACAGCGGCAAGCGACGTGGCGGAGCAGCCTATCTCGCGACCGCGATTCACGAAGCGGCGGCTGGTTGCTCGCCTCCCGCGTGCGAAACGATCCTCCTGGACGGCGGCGACGAGTTTCAGGGCACACCTGCGTCGAACCTGGCGTTTGGCCGGCCAGACGTCGCGATATTCAACCAACTCGGATTGGCCGCCAGCGCGCTCGGCAACCATGAGTTTGACTGGACACAGGACACGTTGCGCGCACGAATGCGTGATGCGCGATACGCAATCCTCGGTGCGAACGTGCGATACGCAGATGGGCGCGATGTGCCGTGGATCCGCGACGACACGCTGATCGTGCGCGGCGCGCTCAAGATCGGCGTGATCGGCATTGCCACGGTGGCGACGCCGTCGACAACGCGGGCGTCAATGGTGTCGGACCTTCGCTTTCTCGAGCCTGCGCCCATCGTCGACAGTCTTGCACGACGGTTGCGTGCGCGCGGCGCGAACTATGTGATCGTGATCGGCCATATCGGCGCGTTCTGTGATCGCGATGGCGCGACGAACTGCAAGGGCGAAGTGGTCGACCTTGCCAACGCCCTGCATGAGCCGATCGATGCCATAGTGAGTGGCCACACACACTCTCTCGTAGATGCGACTGTGCATGGGATTCCCATCGTGCAGGCGCGGTCGAGCGGGACCGCGCTCGGGACGATCGATCTCGGCCCCGAGGGCAGTTCTCATCATGTGCGCGATGTGCTGCCCGACTCGCTGGCGCCGGATCCGGCTGTCGCCGCCATTGTTGCGGAGGCCGTGACGCGCGTCGCACCGCTGGTGAATCGCCCGGTCGCACGCATCGCCACAGACCTCGTGCGCACAGGCAATCAGTACCCGCTGGGCAACCTGATCGCGGACGCGATGCGCGTGGTGGGGAAGGGGGACGTCGGCCTGATGAACAACGGCGGTGTTCGCGCCAATTTACGCGCGGGCGCGGCGACCTATGGCACGTTGTTCGAGATCCAGCCCTTCGCGAATATCCTGTATCGCGTCACTGTGTCGGGCAAAGCGTTGCGCGGCTATCTCGAGAATATTGTCGGGAAGCCCATCAACGTACATGTGAGCGGCGTCACAATTGGCTATGACTCCACACGCGCGCCGGGTGCGCGAATCCTGAGCGCGCGGTTCAGCGATGGAAAGGAAATACGCGACGACGCGCAGTACGCACTGATTCTCAACGATTTCCTTGCGACGGGCGGCGACGGCCTGGGCGTCACCACGGGCGCGATTCGCACCGAGATACTGCCAGTCGTCGACCTCGATGCGCTTGTCGAGTATCTCAAGTCACGCCCGCAGCCCGTGCAAGCGCCGACCGATGCACGCATCACCGTCGTCCCCTCGACTCGATGACCGATACTGTCCGTGTGTTCGTGAATGGTGTCGGCTTGAATGCGCCGGTGGGTGGAACGGCGCTCGACGCTGTGCAGCTCCACTCTCCGGCCGACGCAAACGCAGTACGACAAGGCTCGGTGCTCGTCACTGACAGCCGAGGCCTGCCCGTGTCCGCCGACAGTCCGCTGTTCAACGGCGCATTGTTCCGGCTCATCCCCAATCGGGGCCGCGATACCGCGGACCCGGCAACGCCGTTCGACGCCTAATGCCGCTCCCGACCCGCGAAATTCTCCGCCGCTTGCCCAAGGCGGAGTTGCACTGTCATCTCGATGGATCGTTGCGGCCCGAAACGATGATCGACCTTGGGGTGGAACTCGAGAAGACGATGCCCGCGCCAGATGCGGAGTCGCTGCGCGAGTACATGACGGTGGACGATGCGCGCAACCTTGAAGACTACCTCGAGCGTTTTGCCATCACGCTCTCCGTGATGCAGACCGAGCCGGCGCTCGAGCGCATCGCGTATGAACTCGCGGAGGATTCCGCAGCGGACGGCGTGCGCTATATCGAAGTACGATATGCGCCCGTCCTCAACGTGCGTGAAGGATTGTCGCTCGAACAAGCCGTCGAAGCGCCACTCCGTGGGCTCGCGCGCGCGGAAGCGGAGTTCGGCATCAAGGGGCGAGTGATCGTGACCGCCATCCGCAACATGGCGCCCAGCGTGTCGCAGGAGTTGGCGGAGCTTGCCGTGGCGTATCGGCATCGCGGTGTCGTCGGGTTCGACCTCGCGGGTGGCGAGGTGGGTCATCCGGCGAAGGCGCACCGGAAAGCGTTCGAGTACGCGCGCGGCCATGATCTCGCGTGCACGTGTCACGCTGGCGAAGGTGATGGTGCGGACTCTGTGCGGCAGGCAGTGCACGTTTGTGGCGCACATCGCATCGGCCACGCGACTCGGCTCATCGAGGACGCGTCGTTGACTGACTACTGCAACGATCGGCGTATCGCGCTCGAGATCTGCCTGACGAGCAACGTGCAGACTCGCGCCGCCGATTCGTATGCGTCGCACCCATTTCGCGAGTACTACGATCGTGGGCTCAACGTCGTGCTCAATACGGACAACCGCCTGATGAGCGGCGTGACGTTGACGGACGAGTACGTGCACGCGGCGGAGTCGCTGCGCTTTGGCTTCGACGAATTGGCGCGCGTGGCGCTCAACGGTTTCGAGAGCTGCTTCCTTCCGCACGAAGAGCGGCAGCAACTCGTCGCCGAGGTGCAACGGGAAATCGAGGCGCTCAGGTCCGTGGCGTCATGAGTGATGGCTCAGCGCATGGTCCGGTGGCTGCCGTGCGCGCCGCTGACGCGATTCGCGCGCGGATCGGAGACACTGCGCCCGTCGCCGGCATCATTCTCGGCTCTGGTCTTGGTGGGCTTGCGCAACGGATCGTCGATCCTGTTGCGGTGCCGTTCGCGGAGGTGCCGGGCTTTCCAGCGGCGACCGTTGTCGGTCATGCGGGGACGCTGATCAGCGGCTTGCTCGGCGAACGGCCAGTTATCGCGCTCGCGGGCCGCTTTCATATGTATGAAGGGCACGACGCATCGCTGGCTGGATTTCCGGTGCGTGTGCTGCATGCGCTCGGCGTCCCGGTGCTGTTCGTCTCCAATGCGGCAGGAGGGATACGTCGTTCGTTCCGAGCGGGCGACCTGATGTTGATTCGTGATCACCTGAACCTGATGTTCCGCAATTCCCTCATTGGCGCGGCGGAGCCGGGTGATGTGCGCTTTCCCGACATGAGCGCTCCGTACGATTCCGGACTTTGCGATGCGCTACGCGGTCATGCGCTGTCGCTTGGTATTCCGCTGCAGGAAGGCGTGTACGGTGGCTTGCTTGGTCCTGCCTATGAGACGCCTGCTGAAGTGCGCATGCTCGCCACGCTCGGCGCTGATGCGGTTGGGATGTCCACGGTACCCGAGGTGATCGTTGCGCGCGCGATTGGGATGCGCGTCGCGGGTATCAGTTGTGT
>JBDTMO010000598.1:0-3904 GCA_039934235.1 bacterium
CGCCGCGGCGCTCGAGGCGCTCGCCGGTGTCGAGGTTGTGCACGGTGTATCCGACCACCCCGCGGTGTGCGCCAGCCAGGGAATCGAGCACACGGTGCAGCCCGGCGGTGTCGGCACGCTGGAAACCAGATGGCGCTGAGGCAGACCGAGCGGCCTGCCCACCCGCGCAGCCCGGTGCCGAGAGCAGCGCGAGAAACAGCCCCAGTCGGTGACGCAAACGCGTCACCGCGATTCGTGTGGCTCGGCGTCGGGCAGGTCTTCGGCCCGAACCGACTCGAGCAGGTCGCGATCCTTTGACGTGGGGTCGTACACGGCAACAACGCGAATGACTTCGCCCGTGTAGGCGTCGAACGTCTTCACCTTGCCCTGCGAGACGCGAATCTCGTGGCCGTCCTCAAAACGAAGAATGACGGCCGGGTGATCGATGTTGACGTAGGCTTTGCGAAGCTTCGTGGCTGGCGGCATATGCGTTCTCTCGAGAAAGGTCGGCTGTCACGTCACCACCAACTTATCGTCAGTGTACCGCATCCAGGCATCCTTGGCGAGGATGTCATCGATGTGCGCGACGACCGCCTCGACCTCGGCATCGCTCGTATAGAAGTGCGGCGCGACGCGAATGCCCGCGCCCGGCCGGTAGTCCACGATGACGTCGCGCGCGAGCAGCGCCTGCGCCACCTCGCGCGCATGCGGGACGTCGAACGCCACCGTCCCACCGCGACGATCTGCCGCTCGCGGCGCAGTCACCGCGAAGCCCCGCGCGTCCGCCAACTCGATGAGCCGCGTCGTTTGCCGGATACTCTTCTCGCGAATCTCTGCCAGGCCGGCCTGCCGTACGAGGCGCGGGCCAGCGACCGCAGCGAACAGGGCGGGAATCGACGGTGTTCCGGTAAGCCAGCGCCAGGCTCCGTCCGCGTATGTCATCGCCTGCTCGAAGGCGAACGGATGCTCGTGCGCCTGCCAACCCGTGAGTGCGGGCGCGATTGTCTCGCTCACGTCCGGGCGCGCCCAGAGAAAGCAGCCACCCGGGCCGCCACACAACCACTTCAACACTCCGCCGGTGAGGAAGTCCGCTTGCATCGCCTTCACGTCGACCGGAATGATGCCCACCGAGTGATACGCATCGAGCGACACGAGTGCCCCAACGCGATGCGCATGCTCGCAGATGCGTTGCGCGTCGAGCACATATGCCGAGCGAAACAGGACGTGCGATATGGCGACGAGGCGTGTGCGTTCATCGATCGCTGCGAGCAACCGGTCTTCGTCAATGCTCACGCCGTCGTCGGTTGGAACAACGACAATGCGGGCGCCGAGACGCGTGGCCAGTTCGTCGTACACATAACGCACAGACGGGAAATCCATCTCCGTCATGACAATCGTGTCGCGCCCGCCCTGCGGATAGTCGAGGGCCGACAGAATCTGCGCTTGCGCGATGGAGACGTTCGGCACCATCGCAACTTCTCCCTCGCCCGCTCCGATCAGCGGCGCGATTTCATCGCCAACGCGAATCGGCATGTCCCACCAACCTTGTGCCCACGCGCGAACACCGCGCGTGGCCCACTGTTCGGCATATTCAGCCAGCATCGCTGGGACGGCCCTCGGCATCGCGCCGAGTGAATTGGACACCATGTAGTTCGTGGTGGCCAGAATCGGGAATTCCGAGCGGAAGCGGAGCAGTGGATCATTCATACGCTGTGGGCGCGCGTGCGACGCGACGAGAGAGTGACGACGTAAACGAGCGCCGCGCTGGATACAATGGCGAGCGCCGCAAGCCACTCGTTTCGCGTGACGCTCGAGAGAATCCAGACGATGACGAGAAGTGCCGCCCACGGCACCACGCGCGCGGCGGGAACCTTGAATGGAATTCCGCCGGAGCGCACGTCACGCCTTCTCAACTGCACCGCGGCCAGGCAGCACGCGCCATAGACGATGAGAATGGTCACGTTGGCGGCGACGGCGAGCACTTCGAAGTACCCGTAAATCGCGAGGACCCCAACAATCACGGTTTGCACCGCGATGGCGATATGCGGCGTGCGCCACACTGGGTGAGTGCGCGCGAGTGCCGCCGGAAAAAATCCGTCGCGCCCGAAGGCAAAGAGCATGCGCGGCACCGAGAGCATCATTCCACTCACGTATCCGAACATCGACACGACGGATCCAACGAGAATGAGGGTGCGTCCCGCCGGGCCCATCGAGATCGCGGCTGCCGATGCAAGAGGCGTGGGATCGTGTGCGAGCGAAGCACCGAGCAAGCCTTGCGCAACAACCTGGATGACCAGGTAGAGCACAGTTGTTGTCGCCAGGGCGGCGAAGATCGCCCGTGGTACCGTGCGTGCCGGATCGATGACTTCACCGCTGGGAACGAGTGCGGCTTCGACGCCGAGAAACGCGAAGAGCAGCAGGATCGACGCGCGTGCAACGGCTCCGCCTGTGGGTGCCGTCGTCCAGTGCAGATTCTCACTGCGCATGCTGAAAAGGCCGACGACCACGAACACCAGCAATGGCAAGAGCTTCGCGACCGTCGCGACGGCATTGAAGCGTGTGATGCCGGCCACACCGCGCGCGTTCGCCGCGGCGAGGATCGCCAAAGTGACGATGAGCGCACCGCGCTTGGCCCACAATGACATCGACGGAACCATCGCCGCGATGGCATCGGCGAAAAAGGAGGAGACTGCTGAGAGAGCCAGGGTGATTCCAACCCAGAGTAGCATGCCCGCCAGGAATCCCACGAATGGACCGAACGCCGTCTCGATATAGGCATATGGTCCGCCCGTCATGGACACTCGGCTACCCGCTTCGGCGAAGCACAGCAACATCAGTCCCATTGCCACCGCGCAGGCGACGTAGGCGAGGGGCGCCGCGGCTCCCAATGTTGCCGCTACTCCCGACGGGAGTCGAAAAATTCCGCCGCCGATGGTGACGTTTACGATGCCCGCGGCAAGGCCCCACACGCCAATGGCGCGAATGAGACGTCCGTCTCCTGCGGCTGCTCCCCGCGCGGCGGGCTCAGTCATGCGTCATGTGGTGATGATGGAGGGACGGAGCCTCACGGCCCGAAGTTCGCAGAAGAGAGACGCGACAAAGACTAGACCTCGCGCCGTCACGGCGCCACCATACGGGACGCCGATTTCGTCACTGGCGTCGACTCCCCAATCCTGGACTAAAATGATCGACTGGTCGCGCACTTTCCGTCCGATCGCCGCGGTGTTCGGCGCAGCCATTCTCCTCGCCGCGCCTCTTCGCGCGCAGGACGCGTCGCTCGCCGTTGCTCCCTCGTCCCCAGCGCCGGCGGTTGCTGAAGCACCAGCCGCAGCGGCAGGGCCCACCGTTGCTGCCGCAACCGTCGCCGTGCGCCGCGCTCCCGTTGACGCAAACGCACCTGCCGCTCCCGCAGCCGGTCAGGGACACGACAAGGGAACTGCACTCATGATCGTGGGTGGCGCAGCCGTTCTCACGGGCATCGTGATCGGCAACGGCGCGGGTTACGCGATATCGGTTGCCGGTGCGGTGGCGGGCCTGTACGGCCTCTACATCTACCTGCAGTAGTCCCCACGAAGCAGTTTCCGCGCGCGTAAGCCACAGCTGGCTTCACGAGGCGTGTTGGTGAACGACAATCGAGATTTGCTGTCCGCGCCTGGCATGCACCACGTGCTTCGCGGACAGCTCTCGACACTTCCTACGCTCCGTTACCTTGGAGCGCGGCGCGTGTTTGTCGGTCGTTCCTCGCGCCCGCGCAGGCTGTCTTGCACCCGGAGCACTTCGTGAGCAGACGAATCGCCCTCGTTCTCGGCGGCGGGGGACTAAAAGGCTTCGCGCATGTCGGTGTGCTTCGCGCGCTCGAGGAGTTGCGCATCGTGCCCGACGTCTACGCGGGGACGAGCATTGGCGCGATGATCGGAGCCGCGTA
>JBDTMO010000599.1:0-3898 GCA_039934235.1 bacterium
CATGGTCGGCGACGCTGAGATCGCGTCGGGAGAGCATCGCTTCGAGCGAGCCGCGCTGCCCGACCCGGTTGCCGATTGCCACGCCGCCGACAAACAGCACGAGCCCAGCCGCCGCGGCGAGCGGCCACCGCCACGGCGACGGTCGTGCGTGGAAGAATCCTTCACGGCGAAGCGCGTGAGTCGTTCGCGCGAGCTCACCAGGTTCCGCCGCGATCTCGCGTGGCAGTTGATCGAACAGCTCGCGGGTTTCGCCGTCATACGCAGGACCGGTATCGCGATCATCGTTCGACATTCGATGCTCCTTCGGCGAGACGCGCGCGAAGGATGCGCCGCGCTCGTGAGAGAATTGACTTGGACGTTCCAGCGGCCATGCCGAGTTGCTCGGCGATCTGTTCGTGCGTAAAGCCCTCGACGTCGTGCAGGACGACGACGATTCGTTGCTGGTCTGGCAGCGCGTCGAGTGCGCGCTCGAGATCCACCGCTGCTGCGGGCGATTCCACGCGGTGGTCGAGAATCGCGTCGTCCAACTCCACGTCGCGCAGTCCGCGCCGCGCGAGCCACGCGTACGCCGTTCGCGCTCCGATCGCACGCAGCCACGACGCGAACACCGCATCGCCGCGATACCGGTGCATCCCTCGACATGCACCGAGCCAGGTATCCTGCACGACGTCGTCGACGTCTGACGTCAGTGCGCCGAGCAACCGGCGCACCGTCATGCGCAGTCGGGGCGTGTGTCGCTCGTACAGCGTCGCGAATGCCCGCTCGTCGCCGTCGAGAAACCGGCGTATGAGCATGGTGTCGGGTGGATCTCCAGGGCGCGGTACGATCGTCACACCTGAATAGTGCGGCGGTCGGAGGAAAACGTTGCATCTGCTCTGGCGGAGGACGCCGCGGAATTCAGTCGGCACCTCGCGATGCGCACCTCAGAGCAGTGAGGCGCTCACCGTTCACGCACGATCACGAAGCGCTGCCCATCCGCCGACACGTCGTACATCGTGTTGAGGCTGGCGCCGCGATACGGCGCCTTGAAGAGCAAAGTCTGCGCGCCGAGTTTCGGTCGGCCAGCGCCCCATTTTGCGTCGAACTTCACTGCCACGAGTTCGTCGTCGTGCCAGTAATACAGCTCGCTCCCATCGCCGCGCCACACGGGATGGATTCCCCCACCTGCCGAAACTTTGATCTGCTGTCCGGTGCGCGGATAAGAATCGAGGTAAACCTCGAGTCGTCCCGAGTTGTCGGACGTGTACGCGATCCAATGGCCATCGGGCGATATGCGCGCCGCCGTCTCGTCCGCGTCGGTCGCGACGTACGGGGTTGGCGCTGAGCCGTTGAGCGGTTGGACGAGTATGTCGCGCTGTCTTCCGCTGCCATCATCGGTGACGACCAAGGCGCTGCCGTCGCGCAGCCAGTCATTCGGGAACTGCAGCCCGGGGCGGGCCAGGAGAACGCGCACCTCACCGCCGGCAATGGGCCGCACCACGACATCCTTCCCGTCCGGCGCATTCACCGAATACGCGATGCTCTTGCCGTCGGGGCTCCACTGCGGGTCGTTCGAGTCGCCGTCGTCGTCGGTGAGGCGCCGAGTCTTGCCATCATCGATGTTCATGACCCAGATGTCGCTCGACTCACGCCCGGAGCCGACCGCGCCATATGCCACGCTGTGCCCATCCGGAGAGAAACGCGGCGCCCACGGACGATTCGCCGAGATGCCGCGCAGCACGCGTCCAGTCCGGTCGACAACGGCGAGCGGTGCATCGCCCACGTCACTGACCTGAGCGCGTAGTGGCGGGAGCTGTCTACCGAGAACATCAGCAGGCGCGCTGTCGGTCCACCGCCGGACAAATGACGAGCGATCGACGAGCAGACCGCCCACGAGACCTACCAGGAGCATAGCGCCCGCAGCATACAGCGCGGCACGAGCAGATACCGTGCGGCCTCGGCGCGTGGCGTGCTGCCCGCTGTCGAGCGCAGCCGATCCAGAGTTGAAACCACCCGACGACGTCGAAATTGGTACCGCGAGCGCCGCGGCAAATGCGGCTGCGCTGGCGAATCGGTCGTCAGGGCGCTTCGCCAGTGCGCGCCGCACGGCAACGTCAATGAATGGCGCGACATCCGGCCTGCGCGTTGTCAGAGTGGGCGGCAACTCGTGCATCATGCGGCGCACGACAGCCTGACGTGTCGGCGCCGCAAACGGCGGCTCACCAGCGATCATCTCGTGCAGCACGGCGCCGAGCGCGTAGACATCGACGCGTGCGTCTAGTGCGCGTTCGCCAGCCGCCTGCTCCGGCGCCATGTACTGTGGCGTGCCAAGCGCGAGGCCGGTGCGCGTAATGCGCTCGCCGCCAGCTTCCTCGAGCGCGAGCGCAATGCCAAAGTCGGCGACCAACGCGTGCCCGTCCTGCAGCAGGACGTTCTCGGGCTTTACGTCGCGATGGACGATGCCGCGCGCATGTGCGTGATCGAGCGCATCTGCGATCTCGCGCGCGAACCGCACCGCGTCGGCAACCGGCAACGGGCCCGCACGCGCGAGACATGCGCGCAGCGTTTCTCCCTCGACATACGGCATCGCGTACCAGAGCAACCCGTCCGCGCTGCCGGAGTCGAACAGCGGCAGGATGTGCGGATGCTGCAACGACGCCGTAACGCGGATCTCTGCGAGAAAGCGCTCTGCGCCGACCGCAGCCGCAATCTCCGCGCGCAGAACCTTGATGGCGACCAGCCGACCATGCCGCAAATCGCGCGCGAGGTAGACGGTTGCCATGCCGCCGCGCGCGATCTCACGCTCAATCGCGTATCGCCCGTCGAGCGCGCTCGTGAGACGCTGGGCGATCACTTCTCCCGACGATGCGCCGAGCGTCTCCGCGACGGGTCGTTCAAGGAAGTCGTCGCCGGCGTCAATGTGTGCAGCGAGCAGCGATGCGACTTCGACCCGCAGCGTGAAGTCTCCATCGCACGCGTCCGCGATGAAGGCAACCCGTCGCTCGGGTTCGCACGCAAGCGCGGCCTGCAGAATCGCGTCCACTGCGCGCCAGCGTTCGGGCGTCATGTGCGGTGATGCGCCGACCACTGGATCGACGTGCGTCGGAGTGGTCATGCCTCCAACTCGCGTCTGAGCCACATGCGCGCAACTGCCCACTCGCGACCGACCGTCGCCAACGAGACGCCGAGGGCCGCGGCCGCTTCGGGGATACTGAGGCCCGCGAAGTAACGCAGCTCTACGAGCCGCGCCTTGCGCGGATCAATGATCGCGAGACGCTGGAGTGCGTCGTCGAGCGCGAGCACGTCCACCGCGTTGGGCTCGGCGGACGCACTGACCGCATCGCTGAGTGTGACCTGTGTTTCGCCGCCTCCGCGCTTGAGTGCGCGACGGGTGCGCGCGTGGTCAACGAGCACGCGCCGCATCATCTGCGCGGCAACCGCGAGGAACTGGCTGCGGCTTTCCCAACGCGCGTCGTGTTGGCCGTCGAGGCGCAGCCACGCCTCGTGCACGAGCGCCGTCGCTTGAAGCGTATGGCCCTCGCCTTCTCGGCGAAGGGCACGACGCGCCTGGCGGCGAAGCTCGGTGTATACCAGCGGCACGAGCTCTTCGCTCGCCCTCGCGTCGCCCGCTCCCCAGGCACGTAGCAACTCCGTGACGGCGTGCGCGTCATGCCCGCTCGCGGCGGGCGGGGGAGTCGGGAAGGCGGACCCTACGGGTCGAGATGCGATCGACATGGACGCTCGGGGCTCTGGGACAACAATCGGCACGCAGATCCTTCTCTGTCTCACTTTGACAGGGCTGCGCCATTGGACAGCGCAAACCGTGAGTGGGTTTAGCCGCGTTCTGCGCGCTAAGGGATAAGGCGCCGAGCGCGCCGTTCCCGCTCATGGAGGACACAATGACTACGCCACGCATCCG
>JBDTMO010000600.1:0-3897 GCA_039934235.1 bacterium
TGCTGCCGTGGACGTCGGACGAAGGCTACAAGAAGGCCGAAGTCACTGGCGGCGGTGTAAGTCTCGCAGAAGTAGATCCGCGCACGATGGAGAGCCGGCGCTGTCCGGGTCTCTACTTGTGCGGCGAAGTGCTCGACGCGTTCGGGCCGATCGGCGGCTACAACTTTCTCTGGGCCTGGGCCACTGGGCGCGCGGCCGGGATTGGCGCAGCATGTCCATGACCAGCGATCCGCTTGACCTCGCGAGCGCGCGATGGCGCGGGCTGCTGCAAGCATACGGAAGTGCGGAGGACATTCCACGTCTCGTCGAAGCGCTAGCGACGATCGACGATGAAGGCCAGCGGGCCGAGCTCTGGTTCGGTGCGTGGGCGACCCTGTGCCCCGAGGGACGCGTTTACACCGCAGCGTATGCAGTGGTACCACATCTCCTCGCGCTTACTGAGGCACAAGGAGCGGCTGACCGGGTTGCGGCCATCCACATTGCCGCAGAAGTCGAGACGTTGCGTCATGTCTCCGGTGCACCGCCAATCCCCGATGACCTTGTGCACAGCTATGCAGCGGCAATCGAGTCATTGCCGGCGAAGGTGGCGGAGCTGTCATCGGTGCCGTGGGACGCAGCGATCGCGCAAGTCATGGCGGCGGCGTTGCTCGCGGGTAAACGACAGCCTGCACTCGCGCGCGCAATTCTTAAAATCGATCAGGAGTGACTGTTAGGCCCGCGTCCAGCGGCGGACGGCCACGGCGATGACACCGCCGCCAATGACAACCGCCAATACCGGCAATGCATATGCGACGACGTTGAATCCAGTCGGCTTAGGCGCAAGCAGGATCCACTCACCGTACTTGGACACGAAGTACGCGTTGACCTGATCGGGCGACTTTCCCGCCGCGAGCTGATCGCGCACCACCGATCGCATCGATTGCGCGAGCTCCGACGGGGAATCCTGAATCGACAATCCCTGACACACCGGGCAGCGAAGCTGAGACGCAACGGCAGACGTGCGCGCTTCGAGCACGGAGTCGCGGGCGGTCTGCTGTCGGGACGCCGAAACGCTTTGAGCACCAAGCACAAGGAGCGCGGCGCTCAGGCACGCCCCGATAAGGCGTCGTCTCATTGCGTTCGCGCGCCCGTGCTCGCCGGGGTTGCGGCGAGCAGTGAATCGACGATGTGCGTGAGCAGCGCAGCGTCTGCTGGCCCGGTAATCTTGCGCGCAATTCGTCCGTCAGCACTCACGATGAATGTTTCCGGTACGCCATACAGCCCGTAGTCGATTGCGGTATGCGCCTTTGGATCATCGACGGACGGATAGCTCTGCCCGCCCATCTCCGCGATCCACTGCGTACCTGCGCTCGCCCGGTCCTGATACAGCGCGCCAACGAACCGCACGGGTTTCCCCACGTACTGGCGCGCGACGTCAGACAACGTTGTATGCTCGTCGCGACACGACAGGCACCACGATGCCCAGAAGTTCAGGACGACGACCTGCCCGCGCAAATCAGTCAGGCGAATGGTGTCGCCAACGGGACGACCAAGTGGCGACTGGCCCGGTGCAAAGACCTCGAGCGCGAACGTCGGCGCGACGGTGCCGGGAAGTGGCGACGGAATATCCTTTGGGTCGTGACGCAGCCCGAACACGAAGAGACCAATGACCGGAAGACCGAAGCCCGCCGCGATTCCGCTCCGTCGCCAGTTCATGCGGCACTGTCCTGCTGCGGTCTCGCGATGACAATCGCTTCGGTCGCACGCACACGCCGCTTGGACGCTGGCCACGCGCCGACGACCGCACCGAACACGATGATGCCACCGCCAAACCAGATCCACGGCACCAGCGGCTCGAAGATCGCCTTCACCGTCGCGGTGCTGCCGTCCGGACGAACCGCCATCAGGTTCAGGTAGAGATCGCCGAGCACGCCGCTCTGTACTTCCGGCGTGGGCACAGGCTGCTGCGACAACGGATAGAAATTCATGCGCGGCTCCATGATGCCCGTTACGCGTCCGCCCTGAAGCACCTCCATCGTCGCACCCACCACGGAACGCTGCTGCTCCTCTCGGCCCCACACCACCTTGAGGCGCACAGTGCGCCCTGCAACGGTCAGCGTCTCGCCTGGCTTGAGTGTCGCCTCATTCTCGCTGCGCAGGGAAGACGATGCCGTGATGCCGAGCGCGACGACGAAAATCCCCATGTGTGCGATGTAGCCGCCATAGCGACGTCGATTGCCAAGAATGAGTCGAACGAGCGCGGTGCTCCACCACTCTCCATGTGCTGCGCGCCGCGCACGCGCGCCAAGCCAGAACTCGCGCACGTTCGACGCGGCGGAGTATCCGACGAACGTGAACGCCAGCACGCCGTAGAACGAGTGAATGCCCATCACGAGCGCAACGACAGCCATCACCACCGCACCGACAATCGGGGGAAGGAGCTTGGTGCGCAGTTCCGCGCGCGTCGCGCTCTTCCAAGGCAGCGCAGGACCAACTCCCATGAGAAATAGCAGCGCCACGATCATCGGCAGCGACATGCGATTGAAGAACGGTGCTCCCACGCTCACCTTCACGCCGCGCACGGCCTCCGCCACGAGCGGAAAAAGTGTTCCAACGAGCACCGTCAACATGAATGCCGTGAGGAACAGATTGTTCAGCAGGAACACTGTCTCGCGCGACACCGCAGAGTCGAGATGGCCCGTGGTGCGCAGCCGGTCCGACGTACCCGCGACGAGCGCCAACGTCGAGACCAATACCACCGCGATGAACGCCAGGAAGTAGTAACCAATCGTCCCGGTCGTGAACGCGTGCACAGACGAGATGATGCCCGAGCGCGTGAGAAAGGTGCCGAGGATCGTCAACACGAAGGTGCCGACCACCAGGTTGATGTTCCACAAGCGCAGCATGCTGCGCCGCTCCTGCACCATTGCCGAATGGAGGAATGCGGTGGCCGTAAGCCACGGCAGGAATGATGCGTTCTCGACGGGATCCCAGGCCCAGTAACCACCCCAGCCGAGCACTTCGTACGACCACCACATGCCGGCAATAATCGCGGCGGAGAGAAAGCCCCACGTCAACACAGTCCAGTTCCGCGTCAGCCGTATCCAATCGTTCGACTCGGCTTCGCCGGACAGCAGCGCGCCCACGGCGAACGCGAAGGGCACGCTCATTCCGACGTAGCCAAGGTAGAGCAACGGAGGATGCACACCCATCAGGATGTGGTTCTGGAGCAGCGGATTCGGCCCCGGTCCATCGGGCGGCACGGGAAACACCAATCGGAACGGATCGGCGGGGCCGACCAGCAGTATCGCGAAAAAGAACGACACTGCGAGGAGCACCATCGCCGCGTACGGAACAAGCGTCCCCGGTCGTTCCCGGTTGGTGGAAATGACGAGGATGGAGTAGAACGCGAGCACCCACGCCCAGAACAGGATCGATCCTTCGAGCGCGCCCCACAACGAGATGACGGTGTAGAACAACGGCGTTGCGCGGCTGCCGACCTGTGCGACGTACGAGACCGAAAAGTCGTGCGACACGAGCGCGACGAGCATCGCAATCACGGCGGCGGACACGAGCAGGAAATTCGCGTAGACCGCTCCATAGGCGAGCCCAACCCATTCCATCCGGCCGCGCCGGAGCGCCGCGGGCACCAGCAGCATGCCCATGACGAGGAAGGGAATGGAGACGAGCAGCGCACCGTGTCCAACGAGTCCGTTCACGACCCCGTCCCGGCTTTGATCAGCGTCTTGTACATCGCCTGCGGTGATTCTCCCGGCTTGGGTGGACGATATTCGTTGGAGTGTTTCACGATGAGATTCGTGGAATTGAACACGCCGTCGCGATGATAGCGTCCTTCGACCACGACGCCCATGCCATCGCGGAACATCTGTGGCGGCGCGCCTCTCGAATGCACAGGGA
>JBDTMO010000601.1:0-3891 GCA_039934235.1 bacterium
TGTACACCGCGACCGTATCGCCATCCTGATTGGTGACCTCGACGTCCCAATGCACAACGCCCTGCGGAATCTGGCCCTCGCGATCCTCCTTCACCGTCTTCTGCTTGCAGGTGAGTCGCGCGCGAATCGTGTCGCCAATGTAAACGGGCTTCACGAAACGCAGCCCCTCCAAGCCGTAGTTCGCGAGCACCGGACCCGGCGCCGGATCGACGAAGAGGCCGGCGGCCGCGGACAGCACGAAGTACCCGTGCGCCACGCGCTTCTCGAACAACGACTCCTTCGCCGCAATGTCGTCCATGTGCGCGTAAAAGAAGTCGCCAGAGATGCCGGCAAAGTTGACGACGTCACTCTCCGTCACCGTGCGGCGATGCGTCAACAGCGTCTCACCAATCACGAGTTCCTCGAAGTACTTCCGGAAGGGATGCACGCGATCGCCCAATTCAGTCGCGCCCTTGCTCCATTCGCGCGTGACCGCGGCGACGGTCTGCGGCGAACCTTGAATGGCAGTGCGTTGCATGTAATGCAACACACCACGCACGCCACCCATCTCCTCTCCGCCGCCCGCTCGGCCTGGACCGCCGTGCACGAGCTGAGGCAGTGGCGAGCCATGACCTGTGGATTCCTTGGCACTGAACCGATTTACGAGCATGAGCCGCCCGTGATACGCCGCAGTGCCAAGCGCGACGCGCCGCGCCACGTCGTCGTTCGCGGTAAAGAGCGATCCGACGAGACTGCCCTTGCCGAGCTTCGCGAGCTCGATCGCCTCATCGACTGAGGTATACGGCATGATGGTGTTCACCGGGCCGAACGCCTCGACGTCGTGCGGCGCACTGCGCTCGAACGGCTTGTCGTTATAGAGGAGCATCGTCGGGAAGAAGGCGCCTGCGTCGGCGTTCGCACCCACGACATCGAGCGTTCCGGGGCCGCCAAACACCAACTCCGCAGCAGCACGCAGTTGCGCAACGCTCTTCTCCACCTCGCGCACCTGATCCTTTCCAGCGAGAGGACCCATGCGCACGCCCTCCACTGACGGATCTCCAACCTTTACGCCGGCCAACCGCTTCTTCAACGCAACAGTGACCGCATCCACCATGCTCTCATGCACGAACGTCCGTCGAATCGCGGTGCACTTCTGTCCCGCCTTCACCGTCATCTCCTTCGTGACTTCCTTGATGAAGAGGTCGAACTCCTCTGACCCAGGCACGTCGTCCGGACCAAGCATCGAGTAGTTGAGCGAGTCCGCCTCCAAATTGAAGCGCACGCTATTAGCGAGGACGGACTTTGAACTCTTCAGCATCAGCCCTGTTGACGCCGAGCCCGTGAATGCGACCGAGTCCTGGCTGGTGAGATGATCGAGCAAGTCGCCCGCGCTTCCGCAGATCAGTTGGAATGTGCCCACGGGCAGGAGCCCGGATTCGACCATCGCTTTCGCGACCGCCTCCGTGAGATAGCTCGTCACGGTCGCAGGCTTCACGATGCTCGGCACACCCGCAAGAAACGACGTCGAGAACTTCTCGAGCATGCCCCACACGGGAAAGTTGAATGCATTGATCTGTACCGCGACGCCTTCCATCGGCACGCAGATGTGCCGGCCGATAAACGTGCCGCCCTTGCTCAATGCTTCCGGCCCACCGTCGACGTAAAACGTCTCGTCAGGAAACTCGCGCCGGCCTCGGCTTCCATACGCGAACAGCGTCCCGATGCCCCCATCGATGTCGATCCACGAATCGCCCTTCGTCGCACCCGTAAAACTCGACACGCGATAGAACTCATCCTTTCGCAGCGTGAGATATTGCGCGAGCGCCTTGAGAATGCGCGCGCGCTGATGAAAGGTCATGGCGCGCAACGTCGGGCCACCGACTGTCCGCCCATAGGCGAGCATGGCCTTGAAGTCGAGCCCCTGGCTTGACGCCGTTGCGACGTCAGCGCCGGTGACAGCGTGGAACAGGCGCACACCCGTGCCCGTGCCATCGATCCATTCGCCAAGTGCGTAGTTTTGCAGGCGCATCACGGTTTAGTCTCTCGCCAGGTTTTGTAACTCAGTTGTTGCTCCGCTCGACCCACCGGCACTTCGCGCAAGGGCTCGCACGGGCGCAGCGTCGCGTGCAGACGGCTCGGCAGCGCTTGATAGAGCGCCGTGCCCTCAGTCTTCCACGCGAGCATCTCGTCGCTTACGTCCTTTACAATTTTAGCGGGATTTCCGACCACGACCTTCCGCGGCGGAATCTGCATCTCCGCCGGTACGAAGCACAGCGCGCCCACAATGCACCCTGCACCGACTGACGCGTTGTCCATGATGACGGCGTTCATGCCCACAAGGGCATTCGCGCCGATGCGCGCTCCGTGTACGATCGCACCGTGTCCGATGTGCGCGCCCGCCTCGAGTACGACGGTCACGCCGGGGAACATGTGAATCGTGCAGTTCTCCTGCACGTTGCATCCATCTTCGATGATGATCCCGCCCCAATCACCTCGAATCGCCGCGCCAGGCCCGACGTACACATCACGACCAATGATGACGTTGCCGGTGACGGTCGCATTCGGATGAATGAACGCGCTTTCGTGGACGACTGGGATGAAGCCGTCGAACGCAAAGATGTTAGACACGCTCCAACACCGTCGCCATGCCCTGCCCCACGCCGATGCACATCGTCGCGAGCGCATAACGCTTGCCTGTCCGCTGCAGCTCGTGCGACGCCGTGAGCAAGATCCGCGCGCCACTCATGCCGAGCGGATGCCCAATCGCGATTGCGCCACCGTTCGGGTTCACGCGCGCGTCATCGTCCGCTAGTCCAAGTTCACGCAAGCAGCCGAGCGACTGCGCAGCAAATGCTTCGTTCAGCTCGATGACGTCAACGTCGGCGAGCGAGATGCCTGCTAGCTCGAGTGCGCGTTTGGTTGCCGGCACCGGTCCCATTCCCATTAGTCGTGGCTCGACACCCGCCACCGCAGTGGACACGATGCGCGACATCGGCGTTGCGCCAATGGCCCGCGCACCAGCCTCCGAGCCGATGAGCAGTGCGGCGGCTCCGTCGTTGAGCCCAGATGAATTGCCAGCGGTCACCGTGCCTTTTCCATCCGTGCGGAATGCCGGACGCAACTTGGCGAGAATCTCCAGCGTCGTGTCCGCGCGAATGAACTCGTCGGTATCCACAATTTTTGGCGCGCCCTTCTTCTGCGCGATTTCCACTGGTACGATCTCTGGCGCAAAACGACCTGCCGCTCGCGCCGTCGCGGCCTTCCGCTGTGAGCGCAGGGCGAATGCGTCCTGATCGTCGCGATTGATCCCATACTTCTCCGCGACATTCTCGGCGGTCTGGCCCATCGAATCTGTGCCGTATTTCTCACGCATGACGGGATTCACGAACCGCCAGCCGAGACTCGTGTCGAACATCTCGATGTCGCGCGCGAATGGCTTGCTGGCCTTGCTCATGACGTAGGGCGCGCGCGTCATGTTCTCGACACCGCCAGCAACATAGAAGTCGCCTTCGCCAAGCCTCACGGCGCGAGCCGCGTTCGCAACGGCGCTCATGCCCGACGCGCACAGCCGGTTGACGGTCTCTCCAGGGACGGTCACAGGCAACCCGGCGAGCAGTGCGGCCATGCGCGCGACGTTGCGATTGTCGTCACCCGCCTGATTGGCGCACCCGAGTATGACGTCGGTGATGCGTGCGGGATCGAGCGTCGGGTGCCGAGCGACGAGCGCGGCAATGACGTGCGCTGCCATGTCGTCGGCGCGCACTTCGCTGAGCTGTCCACCAATGTTGCCGACGGCTGTCCGAACACCGTCGATGAGATATGCGTCAGTCATGTCGTCCCATAATTGTTCTTCCCTAGCCACCTACTACTTCGCCCTTGGCGCGAACGCGTTGGCGGCGTGTGGTCTTGCTC
>JBDTMO010000602.1:0-3883 GCA_039934235.1 bacterium
CCGATGCGGGCGCACGCGAGCATGCTGATCGCCACCTCGGGAATGAGCGGAAGGTAGATCGCGACGCGATCACCTTTCTGTACCCCGAGTGACTTGAGCACGTTCGCGAACTGATTGACGGCGACGTAGAGGTCCCAGTAGGTCATGGTGCGGCGATCACCGGGCTCGCCCTCGAAAATCAGCGCGGCCTTGTTGCGGCGGGAAGAACGGATGTGCCGGTCCACGCAGTTGGCAGACGCGTTGAGCTTGCCGTTGAGGAACCACTGCGCATGGGGCGGTTTCCAGTCGAGCACCTGCGTCCACGGCGCAATCCAATCGAGCTTCCGCGCCTGATCGGCCCAATAGCCCTCCGGATCCTCGGCGGCCTTGGAATAGATCTCCGGTGAGGAGACAACCGCCGACTCCCGAAACGCGGGGTCTGGCTCGAATTTTCTGTGCTCTTGAAGGAGCACGTCGATGTCGGACATGTGCTGAGGCTCGGTGAAAGACGGTACGTGCGGATTCTGTCCTGCTGTCGCCATGGAAGCAACCCGCCCCAGTCACTTGACGAATGGATTCGAGATGATAGGCTAAGCGACCTTTGCACTCTACGGAGGCTGGATGGCTCGACCACGGAGCAGTGAGCGGAAAACGGCTGGAGTCATCGAGCTCTCGGCGGCAGAAGTTCGACGCGTGATCTTTGCGTCGTCGCTCGGGACGGTGTTCGAGTGGTACGACTTCTATCTCTACGGCTCGCTCGCCGCGATCATCAGCAAGCAGTTCTTCGCGGGTGTCAGCAACCCGAATACCGCATTCATCTTCGCGCTGTTGGCGTTCGCGGCTGGCTTCGCGGTGCGGCCGTTCGGTGCAATCTTCTTTGGTCGCATCGGTGATCTGGTCGGGCGGAAAGTCACGTTCCTGCTGACCATCGTCATCATGGGCATATCGACGAGCGTGGTCGGGCTGCTGCCCGGTTACGCAAAGATCGGTGTGATCGCGCCAGTGATGTTGATTGCCATGCGCTTGCTGCAGGGCCTTGCCCTCGGCGGCGAATACGGGGGCGCTGCGACGTATGTGGCTGAGCATGCGCCACACGGGAAGCGCGGCGCGTACACGTCGTGGATTCAGACGACGGCGACGCTCGGCCTGTTCCTCTCGCTTCTCGTGATCCTGGGATGCCGCACGGCGCTCGGCACCGAGAAGTTCGAGGCGTGGGGATGGCGCATTCCTTTCCTCGTTTCGCTGATCCTGCTGGGCGTTTCGGTGTGGATCCGCCTCAAGCTGAACGAGTCTCCCCTGTTCCAGCAGATGAAGGCGGAGGGCAAGGGATCGAAGGCGCCACTTACCGAGTCGTTTGCGCGCGCGGGCAACCTGAAGGTCGTACTGCTTGCACTCTTCGGCCTTACGGCCGGTCAGGCTGTGGTGTGGTACACCGGACAGTTCTACACACTGTTCTTCCTGACGCAGACGCTCAAGGTCGATGCGCAGACAGCCAATCTATTGATCGCAGGATCGCTGCTCATCGGCACGCCGTTCTTTCTTGTCTTCGGGACGCTATCGGATCGCATCGGGCGCAAGCCGATCATCATGGGCGGTCTCGCACTCGCCGCGCTGACGTATTTCCCGATTTTTCACGGGATCACGCACTTTGCGAATCCGGCACTTGAGGCGGCGCAGAATGGCGCCCCGGTGACGGTAATCGCAACGCCTGCCGAGTGCTCCGTGCAGTTTGACCCGATTGGAAAGTCGAAATTCACCTCGCCGTGCGATGTGGTGAAAGCGGCACTGCTCAAGCGCGGCGTTCCCTATGTGAACGAGGCGGCGCCGGCGTCTACAGTGACCCAGGTTCGCGTGGGGCCGACGACGATTCGTTCGTATAGCGCGTCGAGTGCGACTGCCAAGGAAGAGGGCGCCGCATTCGACACGATGCTTACTGGCGCGTTGGACGCGGCCGGCTATCCCGCGAAGGCTGATCGGGCGCGGATGAATATCGGGATGCTCCTGGTGCTGCTCACGATCCTCGTGATCTACGTGACCATGGTGTACGCGCCGATTGCCGCGATGCTTGTGGAGATGTTCCCCACGCGCATTCGTTACACGTCGATGTCGTTACCGTATCACATTGGCAATGGGTGGTTTGGCGGATTCTTGCCGACCACCGCGTTCGCTATCGTGGCGTCGACGGGCAATATTTATTCAGGGTTGTGGTATCCAGTGGTGATCGCGGTCATTACGCTGGTCATCGGCACGGCGTTTGTAGCTGAAACGAAGGACGTAGATATCCGTGGCGATTAGGCGGCTACCTGCGAAGTGACCCAAGCCGGCTCATGCGATGAACAGGCTCCTGAAGGCCGCGAATGCGGTGTTTGGCGTCGTCATCTGCGCAGCGGGTAGCCTTTCCGCGCAGGCTACGACTGCGGGACGACTCGAAGGCACGATCACCGAAAGGGCGCAGCCTCGGTCGATTCGGAGCGCGTTCATCGAGGCGTTCCGCCTTGATCCCGCGCCAGCCCTGCTGTTCAGGGCCAGCCCGGACGATCGAGGTCGATTCCACCTCGATTCGCTGCCGGCTGGGCACTACATGATTCAGCTGGCCAGTGCGACGCTGGATTCGATGGAGCTCGCCCTGGCGTCGAGCGAGCTCACCGTCGCTCCAGGCCAGACGGTCCACGCGGACTTCTCATTCCCCGCCGGAATGGCGCTTCGGGACGCGCTGTGTGACGGGCTTCGGCTCGGAAAGGGAAGGGGAGCTGTCGCGGGCCGAGCGGTGAATGCGGATACGGAGCAGCCGCTTTCTCGGGCGAGGGTGGTGGTCGCCTGGAACGAGGTGTCGGTCGATCACGCGACGCTGAGCACGACCACGCAGGAGCGTGTCGGCGTGGTGGAGACCGGTCCACATGGCGAGTACCGGCTGTGCGGTGTGCCGACGGGGAGTTGGTTGTCGCTCCAGCTTCAGCACGCGAATCGCGCCGGCGGTATCGCTCGGGTCAGTGTGTCGGATCAGGAGGGCGCGATCGTCCGCAATCTTTCAATGAGCGTATTGGGTGCGGCAACGATTGCCTCGCTCGATTCTGTGGAGAGCGTTGCACGGCGCATCGATGCGGACGTGCTCGTTGGTGAGGTCGCCCCGGGCTTGCTCGTCACGGGGGACGCGACTGTGACTGGAATCGTGCGCGGGCCAGCGGGACGGGCGATTGCGGGCGCCGAGGTTCGCGTGGTGAACGCGCGCCCGGTCGCCACCACCGATGCGGCGGGCAGTTTCACACTTAGCGGGCTGCCTGCGGGCACCCAACTGCTCAATGCGCGACGCATCGGCTTTGGCAACACGGAGGCCGGCATCGAATTGCGCACCGGCCAGGTCGTCACTCGCGACGTTGTGCTTCCCGTTGCGACGACGCTGGACTCGGTGCGCATCGTGGGGCAACGCATCCACTATCGCGAGCTCGAGGAGCATCGCCGAGGCAACTTCTTTGGCAAGTTTCTTACGCCCGACGAAATTGCCCGCCGCCATCCGTTGGAGGTTTCCGAACTGATTCAGCAGCTCGGTGGTTTTGTGGTGACGGGAAGTGGGCCAGACGCGAGAGTGATGTCGACAATGGCCAAGCAGCAACACCCGACGTGCGAGGAATCGAACGTTGTGATCGACGGGATGCGGAATGCCGGCGTCAACAACGTTCCGCCATCTCAGCTTGCCGGCATCGAGGTGTATCACGACGGCTCGGCCGCACCGATACCCAATACGTCGATTTGCGGCGTGATTGTCATCTGGACGAAACGCCATCAGCCGAAGCCCAAGGTTGCAGAGGAGCCTGATAGCACGGTGGCACCGCCTGTCATGACACCTGTGGTTCCGCCCGGGAGTGCAGATCCTGTCCGGTGACGCCCTGGGCGGCCCGTCCAGCGC
>JBDTMO010000603.1:0-3878 GCA_039934235.1 bacterium
TCCATGCACTTTCCTCCCTCCACCCCGTAGTCGCATGTCCAACCTGAAGTGGCGCCTGATCACCATAGGCGTCCTTGTACTTATCTCCGCGTACTCGCTCTTTCCGCGTGACGTGAAGACGCGCCAGCGCCGCCCCGACGGGACGTTTTTCGACACGACGATGCGGAGGGTGCCGCTGAGGAGGGGTCTGGACCTTTCGGGTGGAATGCACCTCGCACTCGAGGTAGACGAATCGAAGGGCGTGATCGCCGACAAGAGCGAAGCCATCAATCGCGCGCTCAAGGTCGTTCGTACGCGTATCGAGGGCATGGGCGTCTCCGAGACTGTCATTCAAAAGGCCGGCAACGACCGCATTATCATCGACATTCCCGGTGTCGACGATAGAGAGCGCGCAATCAAGCTGGTGCAGGATCAGGCCTTCCTTGCGTTCCAGATCACCGACAAGACGAATGCGTTCGAGAAAGTGCTGCCGCGTCTCGATGCGATCGCAAAGGCGAAAGGCATTGGGAGTGGTGCTCCTGGCGCTGCTCCGTCCGCCGCGCCTGCTTCGGGACTGAACGGACTGCTCACGTCCGGCGCTGATACGTCCAAAGGTGCGGCCGCTGTCGCCAAGGCCGGCACAAAGGCAGACAGCGCCAAGGCGGACTCGGCCAAGAAGGACAGCGCGTCGATTCCTGGCGTCACCGGAGGTGTCATCTCCAAGATGATCCTCGCTGGCCAGTCGCCTGGTGAGTTCCTGTTCGAGCGCAACAACAAGTCGATGCTGGACGACTTTCTCAAGCTGCCCGAAGTCCAGACGGCAATGCCGCCTGGCAAAGTCGTTCGCTTCGGTAGCGATTCTGTCGTGATCCAGAACAAGACCTACGGTTATCTGTATCTCGTTGACGAACGGCCGATCATCACCGGCGAATCGCTCACCGATGCAAAGCCGAACACCACGCCAGAAGGCACGGTCGTCGAGTTCCAGCTGGACAATGTGGGCGGTCGCAAGTTCCAGCGGGAAACGGCCAAGCACATCAAGGACTACATGGCGATCGTCCTCGACAACGTCGTCATGGGACGCCCACCAATCATCAACGGCGCAATCGGGACGCGGGGTCAGATCACGATGGGGCAGGGACGCGACTTGCAGGCCGCGCAGGATCTGTCGCTCGTCCTGAAGGCCGGCGCGCTTCCGGTCCCGCTCAAGGTCGCCGAGGTTCGCAATATCGGTCCGAGCCTGGGACAGGACTCCATCGACAAGGCATGGCACGCGGGTGCCATCGCCATCGCGTTAGTCGTCGTGATCATGATCGGCTATTACAGATTCTCCGGTACGCTCGCCGTTGCGGGCCTGGCGCTCTATGTCCTCTACACGCTTGCGACGCTCGCCAGCTTCGACGCCGTACTCACGCTGCCCGGTCTGGCCGGCTTCGTCTTGTCCATCGGTATTGCCGTTGACGCCAACGTTCTGATCTTCGAGCGCATTCGAGAAGAGCTGGATCGCGGGAAAACGGTGCGCACGGCTATTGACGAAGGGTTCCGTCACGCCATGAGTGCGATCATCGATTCCAACGTGTCGACGATCCTAACCGCGGCCGTTCTTTACCAATACGGCACCGGGCCGGTCAAGGGCTTCGCCGTTACACTCATCGCCGGTATCGTCGCCTCAATGGTGACGTCCATCTTCGTCGTGAAGACCTTCTACCTCCTGTGGCTGAACCGCTCGCGCGGCGCCCAGACACTGAGCATCTAGAGTCCAATCATGCTGCGCATCCTTCACGGCACCAACTACGACTTCATCAAGCCCTGGCGCATCGCCGTGGGCATCACGGCGGTCTTCATCGTTGCCGGCTTGGCGTTCCTGGGCATTCACGGGATCAACAAGAGCATCGAGTTCACCGGCGGCACGTTGATGCAGCTCGAGTACAAGCAACCTCCAAATCCGGCTGACATCCGTGCGACGGTCGACGCCGCGGGCTATCCGGGTTCGGAGATTCAGACGTTCGGATCCGCGCGTGAGTTCACCATTCGCGCCGCGGGTCACGACGCCGGTTCGAGCGTGGAGAAGACGGCGCGCGAAATCGAGGCGGCGCTGCACGCCAAGTTTGGCGCGACAGAGCCAAGAGTGGTTCGCACCGAAATCATCAGCCCACGCGTTGGAGATGAGCTGAGTCGTAATGCGATCATTGCAATCGTCATCTCGCTGTTTGTCACCCTACTGTACCTCGCGTTCCGCTTCGAGTGGCGGTTCGGCGTTGCGGCGGTGTTGGCGACAGCCCACGATCTTCTGAGCACGCTCGCATTCCTGGCGATCATGCGTCTCGAGGTGTCGCTCACGGTTGTGGCGGCGCTGCTGACGGTTATCGGTTACTCGCTCAACGACACGATCATCATCTTCGATCGCGTTCGTGAAAACCTGAAGAAGGCGCGCCCTGAGCCGCTCTGGGACGTGCTGAACCGATCCATCAATGAAACGCTGCCGCGCTCAGTGCTTACGCACGTGACCGTAGCGGCTGCCACGTTGTCGCTGCTGCTGTTCGCGGGCGAAGTCATTCGTCCGTTCTCGTGGATCATGCTGTTCGGTATCGTCACCGGTACGTTCAGCTCGATTTATATCGCTGGCCCGACGCTGCTGTGGATCGAACGCAAGTGGCCGCGTACGCGCGGTAACGAGAAGTCCGCAGCAAAGAACCCGACACCAGCCGCACCGACGAAGCCCGCTGCGACGCGCTCGCCAGTAGCGGCGCGTACGCGCTGACACCGGCGTCGCCCCGAGCAAGGCAAAGGATCTGCGTGCCTGATCGATCGACGGACCGCCGCCATGCGCGGCGGTTCGTGTATCCATGACGACCTTCATCGACAGCCACGCCCATCTCGCCGATCCTGCGTTCGATGGCGATCGCGAGCAGGTCATTGAACGCGCGCGCCAAACCGGTGCAATCGCCATCGTCTGCATCGGTGAATCAATTGCGTCGGCACGCCGCGCGGCGCTGATTGCCGAAGCCAACCCAGGGTTCTGCTACTGCACCGCCGGCATTCACCCGCATGACGCCGCTGACTTCGACGTCGAACGCGACATCGCGGACATTCGCGCGTTGGTCCAGGCGGGAGCTGTTGCCATCGGCGAATGCGGGCTCGACTACCACTACGACCACTCCCCGCGTGAGCGACAACGTGCCGCGTTCGGGGCGCAACTCATGCTTGCGCGCGAGCTCGACCGGCCCGTCGTCGTGCATACGCGCGAGGCCGAGGACGATACGCGAGCAATGGTGCGCGAGGCCGCATCAGCGGGCGTTCGCGGCGTGTTGCATTGCTACACCGGAAGTATCGAGCTCGCCGAGATTGCACTCGACGGCGGCTGGTACGTCTCGTTCAGTGGCATTGTCACGTTCAAGAAGTGGACGGATGAGGCACTGCTCCGCCTTGTCCCCGACGACCGCCTCCTCGCGGAATCAGACTCGCCGTACCTCGCGCCTGTGCCCCATCGCGGCAAGCGCAACGAACCAGCCTGGGTGAGCTTCACAGTTGCCCGTCTCGCTGCTGCACGCGAAATGGATGTCCCGACGCTCGGCGCGCTGACGGTCGACAATGCGCGCCGTCTTTTTCGGCTCGCCTAGCGCGCCATTGTAGTAAACTGCCTTACTCAATACAGGAGACGCCGATGCCGATCGAGACCATCCACACCGACAGAGCCCCAGCCGCGATCGGGCCGTATTCCCAGGGTGTGATCGCAAATGGATTCCTTTTTACAGCGGGACAAATTCCGCTCGATCCTGCTACGACCCAGATTGTCCCGGGTGATGTCGTCGCGCAAACCGAGCAGGTTTTCGCCAATCTCGCAGCGGTCCTCTCGGCGGCTGGCGCAAGTTGGAGCGACGTCGTCAAGTCAACGGTGT
>JBDTMO010000604.1:0-3875 GCA_039934235.1 bacterium
CCACATGCTCGATGCGATCCGTGAACAGCACGGCACCAACGCGATCGTTGTTCCGAATTGCCGACATCGCGAGCACCGCAGCAAGCTCACTCGCCAGCTCGCTCTTGAACCGCGCCCGCGTGCCGAACCGCTCGGAGCCCGAGAGGTCCACGGCGAGCATCACCGTAAGCTCGCGCTCTTCGATGTACCGTTTGACGAACGGCTTGCCCATGCGCGCCGTCACGTTCCAATCGATCGACCGCACTTCGTCGCCTGGTTGGTATTCGCGCACTTCCGCGAACTCCATACCCTGGCCCTTGAACACGGAGCGGTACTCGCCCGTGAACAATGAATTCACGAGACCGCGCGTCTTCAGTTCCAGCAGCTTGACCTGACGCAGGATTTCGGGCGGTACTCCCTTCGCCTTTGCGGCGGCCGCTCCCGAAGCGACGGGCGCGGCGGGGGTCACGGGCTCTCGACTTTCGCGAGAACGCGCGAAACGATCATGTCGCTCGTCACCTCCTCGGCCTCGGCTTCGAAGGTCGTGAGAACGCGATGCCGCAACACGTCGGGCGCAATCGCCTTCACGTCGTCGGGCGTGACGAATGCGCGGCCGCGCAAGAAGGCGTGCGCGCGCGAGGCCTGCGCGAGCGAGATCGTTGCGCGCGGACTCGCCCCGAATTCGATGAGCGGCGCGAGGTCCTTCAGACCCGCCGCTTCGGGTTCACGCGTCGCATGCACAATGTCGACGATGTAGTCCACGATGCGATCGTCCATGTAGAGATCCGCGATGCGCCCGCGCGCTTCGAGAATCGCCTCCGGTGTCGCGACGTGTCGGACGTCGATCGCGTGCCCGCTCGCCATGCGACGCATGATCTCCTTTTCTTCGTCACGCGTCGGATAGCCGACGCGCAGCTTGAGCATGAAGCGATCGACCTGCGCTTCGGGCAGCGGGTAGGTGCCTTCCTGCTCGATTGGGTTTTGCGTCGCGAGCACGAGGAATGGCTCTTCGAGCTTGTACGTCGTGCCACCGATCGTCACCTGCTTTTCCTGCATCGCTTCCAGCAAGGCGGCCTGCACCTTGGCGGGCGCGCGATTGATCTCGTCCGCAAGAATGATGTTGGCGAAGATCGGTCCCTTCTTCACCAGGAACTGCCCCGTCGACTGATCGTAGATCTGGGTGCCGACGACGTCGGCGGGCAACAAATCCGGCGTGAACTGGATGCGCGAGAACGTCGTCGCGATTGTCTCGGCCAGCGTGCGCACGGTCAACGTCTTCGCAAGGCCAGGCACACCTTCGAGCAGGACGTGACCGCCCGTGAGCAGGCTGATGAGCAGCCGGTCGATCATGTATTCCTGACCAACGACGCGCAGCGCTACCTGCTTGCTGACGTCCTGAATGAGGCGGGCATCCGCGGTCGATGACGCTGTCGTGGTCATTAGAACGAATTAAGGGTGAACGGTGAACGGTGAACGGTGCACCGTAACTGCAAAACCAGATACCCCCGGCCGCCGTTACCGTTCACGGTTCACCGTTCACCGTTCACAGTTTGTCCAGCGCCGCCTTTTCCTGCTTCGTGAGCGAGCGCACCTTGCCCGCCGCGAGATCGCCCAGCTCCACGGGGCCGAACTTCACACGCACAAGGCGGTCCACCTCCAGGCCAACTGCCTCGCACATTCGGCGCACTTCGCGGTTGCGGCCTTCGGCGATCGTGATGGTCAGATCCCAACGTCCACGCCCGATCTTCTCGGCAACGAGCTTCTTCGGACGAACCACGACGTCGTCAAGCGTAATTCCCTCACGCAATTCTTCGGCAGCCAGGTCGCCTTCGCCAAGCACGGACGCGATGTACGTGCGCTCTACTTCGTGACTCGGATGTGTGAGCCGGTGCGCCGCCGAACCGTCCGTCGTCAAGAGCAACACGCCCTCGGTGAGGAAATCGAGGCGGCCAACGTACGTAAGACCCGGCCGCGCCGGCACGAGATCGAACACCGTGCGCCGACCCTCGGGATCATGCTTCGACGTAATCACGCCGGCCGGCTTGTGCAGGACAAACCACTCGAGCGGAGCCGGCGCACCAATGCGTTCGCCATCGACCTTGATGACGTCTTTTTCCGGATCGACCGTCTGGCCCACCTGTGCGAGCGTGCCGTTCACCGTCACCCGCCCGTTCGACACGAGCTCCTCCGCCTTGCGCCGCGAGAGGATGCCCGCGCGCGCGAGCGCACGCTGGATGCGCATTGTTTCGGACATCAGAGAGGCCTTGGCTCGGCGCGCAGTGCCACCGCCAGCTCGTCCGAGCGTGGCAGCTCCTCGAGGTGCCTGAGCGCGAAATACTCGAGAAAGATTGGCGTGGTGCCATAGTGCAAAGGTCGGCCCATTCCTTCGCCACGGCCCACGACGTCGATGAGCCCGCGCTCATGCAGCGACTTGAGCACACTGCCCACCGATACACCGCGAATCTCCTCGATTTCCGCGCGTCCCAGCGGCTGCCGGTACGCAATCAACGCGAGCGTTTCCAGCGCAGCTGCACTGAGGCGCGCCGGGCGCGACGCGAGCTGCGCGCGCTCGATGGCCTCGGTGTACTCAGCGCGGGTGAGGATCTGCCAGCCGCCGCCAATTTCAATGAGCTCGACACCGTGGCCATCCACGTCGTAGTGCTCGCGCAGCTCGTCGAGCGCCGCAGCGATCGCAGCCTTCGAGGCCTCGCCATCCAGCGCGGCGAGCTCGTCGGTCGGGATGGGGCGAGCGCTGGCGAACAGCGCTGCTTCAAGCAGCTTCGCTAGCGGCGTCACTCGTGATCTCCACGTTGGCAAAAGGTCTGGGCTGTACCACCCTGCACTCGCCAAGCTTGGCCATTTCCAGCAGGCCGAGGAGAGTGGACAGCACGTAGGACGGGTCGGCTTCGCGCGTGACCAGGTCGGTCCACATGAGATGAGCGCGAAGGGCGAGGACGGCGCGAATGATCGCGATCGCACCCGGTACGTCCACTGCACGCGCGATGACATCGTGCATCGACGGATCTTTCGTCGTCCGAAGAATTCGGTCGACGGCGGCGAGCAGCTCGCTGAGCGAGAGCGCGAGCGGCGCTTCCGGTGGCGCGGCGGCGATCGGGATGTAGGCGCGCGCGAACCGGCTCCGTCGCTCTTCGCCGGCGCGTTCGAGCTCGTCGACGACCTCGCGCATCTGTTGGTACTCGAGCAGGCGTCGCACGAGTTCCGAACGCGGATCGTCCCACGCTTCGCCCCCGTCGGCGCGCGGCAGGAGCATCTGTGCCTTGATGCGCAGCAGTCGCGCCGCCATCTCGAGGTACTCGGCGGCCTCGTTGAGTTGCAACGTGCGAATGCGGAGGAGGAACTGCTCCGCCACGCGAGCAATCGGAATGTCGTAGATGTCGAGCTGCTCTTCGCGGATGAGCGTGAGCAGCAAATCGAGCGGTCCGGAAAACTGACTCAGCTCGACGACGAACGAAGGCGGAGGCCCAGAAGGCTCGAGCAGTGCACCGCCGACGCGCAGTACGTCCTCGCTCATTGCAGCCATTGCGCTGCTGATGAGACCACATAGGGATCGACGCCGGTCATGATTCTTTCGGTGGCAACAAATGCCGGTGTGAACCAGATACGAAGCACACCGTCGCCGAGAAAAAGGAGGAGCATCAACACGAGCATCCCATATCGGCCAAATTGCACGTACCGAATCGCAAGCGGGCGCGGCAGGAGATACTTCATCACGTGCGAACCGTCGAGCGGCGGAATGGGCAGCAGGTTGAATACGATCAGGCCGAAGTTGAGCATCACTCCGATCGTCAGCATTGCCTGAATGATTCCGACGGTGGGTACAAGCGCCGGAACAGACCGGGCAATCAATCCGACGAGTACGATGGCGATGCCACAGC
>JBDTMO010000605.1:0-3874 GCA_039934235.1 bacterium
CCGGCGAGATACGCGAGGGCCTGTCCGTCGCCCGTGTATTCCCAACTGTTGCTCGTGATATTGAACGCTCGGCCAATCCCGCCTGTCGCCATCACGACGGCCTTGGCGCGAAACACCTTGAAGCGTCCGCGCTCGCGATCGTACGCGAATGCGCCGGCAATGCGATCACCGTCGCGCAACAGGGTGAGGACGGTGCACTCCATGTGCACGTCCATGCCTTGGTGAATGCCATGATCCTGCAACGTGCGGATCATCTCGAGGCCCGTGCGATCGCCAACGTGCGCGAGCCGAGGATACCGATGTCCACCAAAGTTGCGCTGCAGGATTCGTCCGTCGGGCGTGCGGTCGAACAGTGCGCCCCACGCTTCGAGCTCGTTCACGCGCGCCGGTGCTTCCTGCGCGTGGAGCTGCGCCATGCGCCAGTTGTTGACGTATTGGCCGCCGCGCATTGTATCGGCGAAGTGGACGCGCCAGCTGTCGCGATCGTCCACGTTTCCCATTGCTGCAGCGACGCCACCTTCGGCCATCACCGTATGTGCTTTCCCGAGCAACGATTTGCACACGACGCCAACGGACACGCCAGTGGACGCGGCTTCAATGGCAGCACGCAATCCTGCCCCGCCGGCGCCGATGACGAGGACGTCGTGATCGACTGTCTGGTAATCTGACATTTTATAGGCTCAAAGAATCCGCAGATCGTGCCAGATACCCATCGAGCACAGTCGCACGTAGATGTCGGAGAAGGCCACCCAGAACAGGCTTGCCCATGCCCAGTTCATGTGGCCGCGATTGAGGCAGCTCACGCAGTCGTACGCCGTGCGTCGCACGGGGCGACCGGAGAGGCGATCGAGATAGCCACCGACCAGGTGGCGCAATGAATGACAGCCGAGCGTGTAGCCACTCAGCAGGCACACGTTGACCGTGAGGACGAGCGAGCCGATGCCGATACCGAAGTGCTTTACGCCGCTCGCGTCGGCAAAAAAGTATCCGCGGAAAGCGTCGAGGCCGAGAATGATCAGGAACACCAGCGCCGCATAGAGGAAATAGCGGTGCACGTTCTGGAGAATGAGCGGCAGTGAGCGCTCACCCAGATACGTATTGCGCGGCTCTCCAACGGCGCAGCCCGGTGGATCGGCCCAGAACGCTTTGTAGTACGTCCCGCGATAGTAGTAACAGGTGAATCGAAAGCCGGCGGGAAAGGGGAGGATCAGCAGCGCCGGGGAAATGGCTGGGACGAACCACGGCGCCTTGGTGAACCACGCGTGCGGCGAGTTGCCGACGATGAGGGGGGAGTAGAAGGGCGACAGATAGGGCCCGTACTCGTAGTGCGCATTCTGGAACGCCGCCCAGGTGGCGTACGCGAGGAATGCGGTGAGGATGACAAAGGCGCCGAGCTGGGGCACCCACCACGCGTCGCGTCGCATGGTTTCGCCGAACTTTCGCCGCGTGAGCTGAACAACTTGCTGAGCCATCGAGCGCGCATCTCCACTGGTAGAGTGGCGCTAAGGTATGGCTGGCGCAAAAGGCGGGGAAGAGGCGCGGCGGCCCCATGCGCATTACGCCATCGTCGGCGTGGACGTGCCCTGCCCGCGGGTGAAGCGGAGGAAGATCAGGAGTGCGATTGGGAAGCCGATTCCGAGGATCGTCGCGAAGATCGACATCTGCGAAATAACCAAACCCGTCAGCACGAACACCAGCAGGCAGGTGATCGCTGCTCCTTGCGCCAGTGCGGCGGCGTTCGGTGTGCGGCGGAGCATTGCAATGCCTGCGGCGAGAAGCAGGCCGCCCGCCACGATGCCGATGGTCCCTCCGAGCAGTAGCCATCCCGTATTCAGTGCGCCGCGGACCCACACCTCCTGCGTCGCATTCATGGCTTCGATCGCACCGATCAACATCGCGAGGACTGCCATTGTCATTTTCATTGTCACGTTCTCCCCTGGTTGAATGGTCCTGATCCAGCGTGCGTGCATTGACTCGAGCCTCAGCGCTGGCGCGCTGCGCACTACATCCCAAATGATCTCGGCCCAGAATTGCGCGCCGCGCGAACCATCTACGCGACGCTGGTCCTGGAACAGCAGCGCCATTTCCTTCCCGAAGGCGGCGCGGAAGTCCGCCGGGTAGGCGCGAAGCAACAACGCGTACGCTCGCGTTGCGGAGCTCATGCTGTCTCCAGCCCGATGAGCTTCTTTTGCCGGGCGGTTTGGACGACGGCTGCCATCCGGCGTGCCTCTGCGCGCGCGACAGACATTCCGAACTTCGTGATGCGGTAGTAGCGCCGCCGTTCGTCGCCCATTTCGGGATCGGCGCGTTCGGCGCCTTCTTCCACCAGGCCTCCTTCGAGGAGGCGCTTGAGCGAACCGTAGAGGGTTCCTGGTCCGAGACGAACGGCGCCTTCGGTGTGTTCGGCGACGTCCTTCATGATGGCGTATCCGTGGCGTTCTCCGTCGACCAGGGCCAAGAGGATCTGGAAGGTTGCCGGCGTGAGGGGGAGTTGGGCGTCTGTTTCGCGGCCCAGTTTTGTGCTTCGCGCCATGCTCCCTCTCGGTGTGGTGTCGCCGTAGTATCGCGTGCCGCTATATCGACTGCCGATATAGTGGAGTATATGGTGACTGGCGATTCCGGTCAAGAGCCGGGGCGTGAGGCCCAGATACCAGGTAGGGCCACCGACGCGGTGTGGGATCGTGTACTAGTCTGATTGACACACGACGGCTCGCCTCGTATTCTTCCATACCGAAGACGCGGGCATGATTCCGAAGAGGTACTCGTGATGTTTTTCACCAACACGCGCCCCGCTTCCGCGCAACAATTCACGCAGGACTGCCGTGACACGCTCGCGGCGGCGCGGGGTGAGGCTGGAAGCGCCGGGTCGGCTGCTGTCGACACCGAACACTTGCTTGTCGCGCTGCTCAGACGTCCAAAGAGCGACGCCGCTGCTGTCCTTGTCTGGCTGGGTGTCGATATTGCTCGGCTAGCTCGAAAGATTCAGGCGAGCCCCGAATATCGGACTGATCGCCACATACAGGGACCGCATTCGGACAACGCTCCGGAATATTCGTCCGCGGCGAAGCGGGCACTGGAGCTCGCCATGCGCGAGGCGAGCACCCATGGCATGAATCCGATGGGATCGGAACATCTGGTCCTTGGACTACTCCTCCAGACGCGTAGTCGAGCGGCGCGCGAGCTGACCGCGGTTGGAATCACCATTAACCTTGTCCGGGATGCCATCGGCTACAGCACAGGAAAAGCCGCCGCTCCCGCCTTTCGGGTAAACATCGACGATGCATCGAGCCAGTCGATTCACGATCAGATCGTTCAGCAGATTCGCGCGGCCGTCGCCTTTGGGCGACTTCAGCCCGGCGATCGCATCGCCACCGTGCGTTCACTTGCGGATGAGTTACGAATTGCACCCGGCACCGTCGCGCGAGCGTACACCGAGCTCGAACGAGTCGGCGTCGTCGAAACAAGTCGAGTGTTCGGGACGCGGATTGCGGCTCCTGCGACGCCTTTGACGTCGAATGAACGCGCGGAGAAGCTGGCGGAACTGCTTCGACCTGTCGCGGTCGCGGCATTTCATCTGGGCGCTTCGGCCGCTGAAGTCGAAACCGCACTCCGCAGAATTTCGGTACATATCCTCCCGAGTGAATCGACGCGGAAGTAAGCCTCGGCTACGGCTGCCATGTCTCTGCGCCAGCTCATGCGGAGCGCGCAGCGACCATATTCCCTCGCATGATCACTGCCGTGGCTGATGTCTTGATGGGGGCACTCGGATCAACGGCAGCGAATCCGTACAGATTCATCCCGCCGGCGAGGCCGATGGGGTCTTCCTGCGTGGATCACACTACTGCCGGGTCAAACTCTCAGATCATGCGGTACG
>JBDTMO010000606.1:0-3865 GCA_039934235.1 bacterium
GCGGAGCGTCTCGCGTTCGTGTTGCACGACATGTTCGACATGCCGTTCGAGGAGATCGCGCCGATCGTCGACCGGTCGCCGGCGGCGGCGCGGCAACTCGCGAGCCGAGCGCGCAGGCGGGTGCGCACGTCGGCGGCGCCGAACCCCGATCTAGCCAAGCAGCAGCGAGTGGCCGACGCGTTCCTGGCGGCGGTGCGCGAGGGCGACTTCGAGGCGCTGCTCGCGCTGCTCGATCCGGACGTGGTGCTGCACCTCGACGGCGGCACGGTACGGCCGGGTGCCACGAAGGAGGTGCACGGCGCGCGTGCGGTTTCGGAAGGCGCCCGCCTGTTTGCGGCGATGGCGCCCTTTGCCCTCAAGGCGCTCGTGAACGGCGCGCCGGGGTTCATTGGCCGTTCGCCCGACGGCCGCGTCGTAAGCGTGATGGGCCTGACGATCCGCCATGGCAAGATCGTCGAGCTGGACGCGCTGACGGATCCCGTGCGGCTCGCGACGCTGGACCTGCCCGTTACGGGCCCATGAAACGAATCTTCGTTCTCGTTCTCGCCGCCCTTGCTGCGCTCGCCCTGTTCGCGGGGCTGGTACATGGCGTGTTGGTGGCCGCGCACGTCTCCGAGCCAGCCGCCACCACCGTTCCCGGCACGACGCCCGCGCGAGTCTGGGCAACCGCGGCCGCCGGGCTGGCGCTGTCCAGCGTGGTTATCGGGGGGCTTGCCGTCCGCCGATCGATCGCTCGCATCGGCATTGGCTCGGGGCGTCGCTTCGCCATAGTCGCCTTAGTGGCGGGGCTGATCGCCATGGTCAACGCCGGGTTGATCCTGGCCGTCGCCAACGGTGGCCCTGGCACTGGCAACGGAGTGGTCGGTGCCGCCGGGGCCTTCGTGCTGGGCCTGATCGCGATGGCACTCGGCGGCGTGGTCCTTGTTCGCTATCAGGGGAGGCAAGCGTGAATACCGTTCGCACGCGCTACATGGTGAACGACATCGCCGCGGCTGTTTCATTTTACACGGACGGAAGGCGGAGCCGGGTGGTAGGAATCGCATCGTCATCAACGTCGATGATCTTTCACGCCGAGATGGAGCGACTACGCGCGGCGAAGGTGCATTTCCGCAGTGACATCCTGACTGGGCCGGGCGGGTCGGAGGTCGTGTTGGACGACCCTGCAGGAAACCCCGTTGAATTATTTCAGCCCGCAGACCGCTGAAGATCGGTGGCCTATCGTGTCATCGATCCGTTGTCATCCTGAGCGTGCGAAGCGAGTCGAAGGATCTGTACCACATTCAGCCAACAGAAGCTCAGATAGCAGCCGGCAGCCGACAGAAGATCAGGGGGTGCGGCGTGCTGGGCGCAACGCTCTCAGGTCGCCACACTCGCTTTGGGCTGCAGGCTGCAGACTGCAGACTGCTATCTGAGCGCCTGATGCGATGTCGTTTCGCAGTGATTGTCCCCCTGCTCGAGGTCATCGTGCTAATCGGTGCCTCAGGGTGCGAGCGAAAGGCAGTCGACGTCACGTACGGGTGTCGGAGCAGGGCACAAGACGGGAATGTCACAGCGGAGCAGCACGCGCGCTCATTGGAGGCTGTGGACAGCGTCGTTCAACACGCGCGCGACCGGCACGCGCTGGCGGAAGAGCGCCTCAGGCTACTGCGCCGCGCGGGCTTCAGCAGCAATTCGTCTGAAGTGCGCCGCGCTCGGCGTGAGGACCACGCGAGCTATGGCGACCTGATGGCGGCCGAGTGTTACGTCATCAAGGTGCCTTGAACTTCACCTTGGTCACGTCTCGCCTGACAAACTGGATTTGATAATCGGCGGCTCGCTCAAGATCGCGTCGAAGCAATGCGGCGGCACCACGTGCGTGAAGTACCACTCCTCCGCTTCGTGCCATTGGCGATCCCAGGCGCCGAGGCCCCCCTCGCGCGCCAGCAAGCGAGCGACGCGCGTCGCTTCGCTGACCCGCAGCAGGAGCCGTAGGTCGACGAGATCGCTGAGCTCTGGGCGTGCCGTGTAGACGCCCTCGAAGAGCACGATGGAGCGGGGCTCGACAACAGTCGATTCGGTGTGGAGGCGTCCGTCAAAGGCATCCCAGTCGAACGCAACGTAGCTCGCCTCGCGCCCCGCACGGAGGGCTTGGAGCACCGGGCGCTGTCTTTTCCAGTCGATGCAATCTCGCACGCGGTCTTGCGGAGCGTCGCTTCGCACCACGACGCCACCGACGAAGAAGTCATCACTGTCGAGCACGCAGGCGCCGAGCGCTTCCGCGATGTTGGCGGCCAGAGTCGACTTGCCGGCGCCGCTCCGACCATCGAGCGCAACCACGTAGGGCCGCGCGAGCTCACGTCGGCGCTCGCGAATGCGAACGATCAGCGCTGCCGTACCGTAAGCGTCGAGAGGCAACGATCTCACTCAGCCATCAGGTCCCTCCGCTCGGAGACGAGTCCGCGCGCCCCATGTAGCGCGCGAGCATCCCCGGTTTTCTGCTGCTCGTCGCTCACGGCTTCGCCGTTCAACGCCCAAGTGCAACGCTCGTTAAATGGCACGGTTCTGTGGCTTGCCATACCAGTGGTGAGCCTGATTCACGTGATTGATCCAGAACGCCATGACGGCGAAGATCAGGGGGCAGAAGCCACTGCTGTTGCGCCCCTGCCGTTTGCCATGTACTGGGAACGCCTTCTTCGAGTGGCGAGTCGGGGTGCAGGATGACGGCTGTTCGAGTCTCCGCAACGATACTGAGAATTTCGTGCTTTACCCGCTCAACGTGCTGGTGCCGCGCTTTGCTACCTGGCCAAAGGAATGGCGGAGTGTCGATCCTCCACACGCGCTCAGTCGAATCGCGCGATGTGATGTCGGCGCTCGCCTCTCGGCGGACAACGTCCTGAATCTTGGCGGCGAGGGACATAAGCGTTCGGGTAGGTAGGCACTCCTTGTCAGCAGCAGCGCACGTTCGGCAGCCGGCGCAGCGATACTGTCACCGCGTCTTGAGATCATCGATCGGAAAGCGACGCGCGGAGTGCACGACTGCGATGATCTCCAGAACCTCGGCACCAACGCGGTACACAATGCGGTAGGGCGTTTCGATCACTTCACGAACGGTCGCGGCACTGAGTTCGGGGACCACTCGACCAGAGAGCGGATAGCCCTCGAGGCGCTCGACCGCCGCGAAGAGCCGCTCGGCAACAATTTGAGAATAGCGGACGGAGTCCGCCGCGATGTAGTGCTTGATCTCAAGCACATCCGCGAGTGCAGGCCTAGTCCAGACAATACGCACGACGCTCAGCGGGTCGTGGTGATCCCGTCATCTCCCAGTACGGCGCGCCGGGCTTCCTCGTGCGAGACCACGTCACCCCGATCTGCTGCGTCGAGGCCTCGTGCGACCTTCGCGAGGAAGAAAAGGCGATCCATGGCATCCTCGACCGTGGCATCCTCGGGGAGGTGCTCAACGGCGTCGCGGAGTAACTGCTTGGCGGCAATAGACATAGAGGCTCACGTCAAGGGAGGCCGACCATTGAATGTACTTCGCGGGAACTTTCCCAAACAGATCCTATCCGTGGCTGCCGAACGCACATTGAGCTGCGAGCGAGTTGATGAATCGAGAGCGCCGCGCGCGTTTACGCGGTGACGCGAGTGACTTCCCCAGCGCGCGCGCCGGGCAAGGCAGCGATGAGCCCGGGCATGAGCGGAAGCAGATCCGGTACCCGCGTGGATCGCGCATTCAGAACCACGAGCGCGATCCCACTTTTCGGAATGTTTTGCTGATACTCCATCCGTCGGTCAACAGTGACCAGCACGTCAAAGCCAGCCTCAGGGGCAGTATTCAGTAGAACGCCGTTCTTCATAACCGTCCACCCTTGGGACTGAACGGTCGCCA
>JBDTMO010000607.1:0-3855 GCA_039934235.1 bacterium
CACCGCGCTCGTCGTGGTTCATCGCCTGGATGGAGTCCTGTTTCGGCGAGATCAAGTGCGTGATGGCGCCGGCGGCATCGAGGGCGCGCCGAGGCTCCTCCAACTCGACCTGCTCCACTCCATCCGTCGCCAAAATGGCGACCTTACGGCCCTTCAGTCCGTGTTCCATGGTGCTGCCTCGCGTAGTATTTGGCCAGAAACAAGGTCACGAAGCGTGCCGCATTCATGGTCCAAGCGGGTTCGAATTGACGTTGTGACTTCGGTGGATCGGCTCTTACCTTGATGGGTGCCTCTGCTCCCCATTCACGGTCACGACACCCTCCGCACGCGCTTCGACGACGCGATTCGTCGGGATGCGCTCCCCGGATCACTGCTGCTTCACGGGCCGGCCGGCGTTGGCAAGCAGCGCCTGGCGCTGTGGCTCGGACAACGCCTGCTGTGCACCGGCGCTGAGCCACTCCCGTGCGGAAGCTGCCAGCACTGCCGATATGCGCTCGCGGGCACCCATCCAGACATCCACTGGTACTTCCCGCGCCCTCGTCTCAAGGACTCCGACGCCTCGCCAGCAAAGATTGCGGATGATTTTCGCGAGGCGATTGGAGAGCGCGTCAAGACCGGCGTGTATGCCCCGCCCGCGCCGGAAGAGGGCATCTACGTCGCCACGGTGCGCGCGATGGTGCAGTCCGCGGCTATGGCGCCCGCACTTGCGGCACGAAAGATCTACATCCTTGGCGAGGCGGAGCGCATGGTGCTCCGCGAGGGCTCTGAGGACGCAGCTGGAGCGTTCCTCAAGTTGCTCGAAGAGCCGCCGGCCAAGGCGAACATCATCCTCACGACAAGCGAGCCGGGCGCGCTGATTCCCACCATTCGTTCGCGACTGGTGGCCATTCGGGTTCCGGCCATGGGCGCGGCAGACGTCGATGCCGTGCTCGCCGAGCCGGCGATGCAAGTGGCCATTGCGGCGGCTGGGGGACCGAAAAAGCGCGAGGAGCAGCGCCGAATCGCCAACGGCGCCCCGGGCGCCTTGGTCGCGGGCGCAGAGTGGGCCGATGCGCTCGTTCGCGCCCGACGAATGCTCGACGCCGCGTCCAATCGCGACCGCCGTGAACAGGCGCGAACTGCACTGATGCAGGGCTCCAACAAGGCAAGGGGAGCGTTCAGCACGTCGCTCGATGCGCTTACGACACTGCTGCACGACCGCGTCCGGGCCGCCACTGAGCGTGGAAACTCGAGGGCCGCGAGCGCGGCGGCGCACGCACTGGATCTCGTCGAAGCCGCCAAGACGCGGGCGACGGGCAACGTGAATCCTCAACTGATCACGAGCGAGCTGCTTCGCCAACTCGAGCGGTTGATCGCATGACCGGGAAATCCATGGACGGTTTGTCGCATGTCTCGGCTGACGGTACGGCCCGGATGGTCGATGTGAGCGCAAAAGCCGACACGGCGCGAATGGCTCGCGCCACCGGATCGATCGTGATGGCGCCGGCGACACTCGCCGCAATCGTCGCCAATGCGGTAGCCAAGGGGGACGTGCTGGGCGTCGCGCGGCTGGCGGGGATCATGGCGGCGAAGCGCACGTCTGACCTCATCCCCCTCTGCCACCCGATTGCGCTGACGGATGTCGCCGTAACGCTGACGCCAGATCAGGCGTTGCCCGGTGTGCGAGTCGAGTCGATCGCTCGCACCGTCGGAAAGACCGGTGTGGAGATGGAGGCGCTCACTGCCGCCACCGTCGCGCTGCTCACGATTTACGACATGGCGAAGGCCATGGATCGGGGAATGACGATCACCGAAATCGCCCTGGCCGAAAAAATAGGTGGAGTAAGCGGCCCATTTGCAAGGCTTGATGGCATGGGCGTTGCCCCTTAACGTGAAGGAGCAGCGAGCTGGACAACTGGACGTAACCCTTTACCGGGGTTCAACTTATGAAAAATCTCCGAGGCACGTACGTGCATCGCGGAGACGGCTATCGGCGGCGCACCCGTATCAAGCAGACGGTGCTCGCCCTCAGCTTCTTCGCCGCGCTGGGCTTTCTTTTAGGGAATCGCGAGCCTGCCACGCCGGAAGCGCAGGCCGCCCAAGTCGACCGGCACAACGGCTTTCACATTGACCTCAGCACCGATCGCACGCTTACCGCGCAGTTGGATTCGGCGCGCGGCGAATTGGATCTGACCCGCACACAGTTGGATCGGGCGAACAAGATTATCGGTTTTTCGACGCAATACGGTATCAACGCCCAACTGGCCGGCAGCATCATCGATGTGGCGCGAGCAGAGGGAATCGATCCGGACCTGGCGTTCCGGCTGGTCAAGCTGGAGAGCGATTTCAATGTTCACGCGACCAGCCCCGTGGGCGCGATTGGCTTGACTCAAGTCATGCCGTCGACCGCGCGATATTTCCAGAAGGGGATCACGACGGCTCGATTGTATGAGCCGAATACCAATCTGCGCGTTGGTTTTCGATACCTGCGCGGCCTGGTAAAGGAGTACAACGGCGACATGAAGACCGCCCTGCTTGTCTACAACCGTGGGCCGGTGGCCGTTGCCAAGTCACGGGCACAGGGCGACAACCCGTCCAACGGCTACGACCGGATCCTGACCAAGGGCTACAAGGGTCGAGGGATCGTCAACTAGCTCGCGCCGTTTCCTTGTACGCGTCGCTCAGCATACAGTTGGTCCGGATTTACTTCCTGGCCGTTGCCTTTGTCTTATGTCTGGCCTTCGGCTTGGCCCTGCTCGCCGTTGATGCGACCTTCGACGTTGACGCGGCCTTCGCCGTGGAGGCCCCAGACACAATCAGCGACTGGCCAGGGAAGATCATGGGCTTCTTCAACCCATTCAGCCGCATGATTCGATCGGACGTCGTCGCGTATTTCCTCGCGATGACGCCCAGCGTCTCGCCCTTCTTTACTGTATGAACCTTCATGCGCTTGGTGCTGCCCGGATACTTCTCGATCCCCGGATCGGGGACGTTCTGTGCCGCCGCCGCCACCGCCGCCGTCGGCAGGATCAGCGTCTGACCAGGGGCGAGCCGACCACTCTTGAGCGTTTTCAGCGTCGGATTGAACGATCGCAGCGACACAACCGAAATGCCGCGTGCCTGGGCGAGGCGTTCCGCTGTATCTCCCTTCTTTGATTCGACGGACTTGGTCGCGATGAGGTCAGCCGCCGGCAGCGCCGCGAACGATGAGTCAAAGCGCTCGGTATGCCCGACCGGGACCCGTACCTGATACACATCCTTCGGCGGTGTCATGCCGCGAAGCAAATGCGTGTTGAGTTCTGTGACTTCGGCCAGCGACACGCCGGCCGCCGTGGCGACGGCGGCAAGCGGTGTATTTGCTGGCACGCGCACGGAGTCGTAGACGAACGGCAGCTGTGACCGAAGCTCCATTCCGTACCGCGCTGGCTCCTTTCCGATGAGCGCTGCCGCGATGAGCTGCGGCACGTATTCCCGCGTCTCGTTCTTGAGGTAGTCCTTTTCGGCGAGTACGAAGAACGCGTCCTCGCCCTGGGCGCCCTGCATGTCCCCCGCGAACTTGGTCATGCCGCGAGCCACACGTCCCGGCCCGCCATTGTATGCTGCCGCGGCGAGGTAGAGCGAACCGAATTGGTCGCGCAGGCCGCGAATAAAGCGCACGGCCGCAGACGTCGACCTCACGGGATCGCGGCGTTCGTCCACCCACCAGTCCACGCGCATGCCCATGTCGCGCGCGGTCGATGTCATGAACTGCCACATGCCAACGGCCGCGGCGCGCGAGTAGGCATTGGGGTCGAACCCGCTCTCGACGAGTGCGAGGTAGTACATGTCCTCCGGAACGCCACCCGCCTTCATCTTCGCACGAATCATGGCTTCGTA
>JBDTMO010000608.1:0-3846 GCA_039934235.1 bacterium
TCGCCGCCGCACGAGAGCGTAACATTGCTGCTGTCCACCGACCTGCTGTCCGAGGGCGTCAATCTTCAAGACGCAGGCATCGTGTTGCATCTCGACCTGCCGTGGAATCCCGCTCGGCTCGCGCAACGCGTTGGGCGGCTCAGGCGTCCGGGCGGAACGACCGACGTTCAAGCGTATCTCCTTGCTCCGCCGGCGAACGCTGCGGCCTTACTCGATGCCGATACTCTTTTGCGACGCAAGCTCGATGTCGCCACACGCGTAATCGGCTCGACGTTCCGGGTGCTGCCCGCGCTAACTCGCGATCTTGTCATGAACTCCACAGACGCGCATTCCGACAACATAGCGCTCGACTCCAGTGCTGCGTCGGTGGGTGCATTCATGGATCGTCTTGCGCGCTGGAGCCGACCAGCTACCAGGCGCGCGCGGCCGAGCGACCGCTGTATCGTTGCGGCGGTGCGCGCGCCGTTTGTCGGCTGTGTGGCTGCGTTGAGCGATGGGCGCGTCGTCACGGTACTCGACGGTGTTACGAGCGACGCACTCCACGTTGCGCAACGGCTCGCGGAGTGCGCTGAGGGACAGAGTCGGTCGCCTTTTGCATGCGAGGTGCGCGCAGCGCTGCTCGCACTCAATGGTTGGCTCGACGCAGAAGAGTTGGCGACTGCGTGCGGAATCGGAGAACATCCTGGTCCAATGCGTCGCGCTGTGCTGGATTGGCTCGCGTCAGTCACGCAGTTGCTGCAACGCCATGAACACGCAACGGCGTTTCCGCTCGCCGCGCAGTTACGCGACGCAATGCGATATCCGTTCGCGCTCGGCACGGAGCGACTCCTGGCTTCGTGCGTGACATCGATGCGTCAGCGCGGTGAGGTCATGCCTGCGCTCGAACGGATGATTCGCGTGGTCGAGAGGAGCCGTGTTCGGAGCGGTCGTGTTGCCAACGACGGTGCGCGGCGACCACACCCGGTGGCGCTGATCTGCGTTGGGCAAGAGCGGTGCGCTTGTCGTCCTGAGACGTAGTCGAAGGACCTGCACCACCTTGCGTGCGAGTTACGCAGAGCAAGTGCAGGCCCTTCGTTATGTTCGGGACGACGTGTGGAGCTAGTGCAGAATGTTGTACCCGCCCGCGACCACCGTCGCCGTCGGCGTGGCGAGTTCCACGGCGTTTGGTTGGCTGTCATAAATCACGGCACTGGTCGCGCTGTTCCAGACCTTGATGCGAACCTTGTCCTTGCCGCCGGGGCCCGGCTTGCTGTCGATGCCGCGAACGAGGAACGTCACGGGCGTGCCGTTCGTCAGCGTGCCCGTGCCCTTGAACGTGCCGGTCGTTCCCTGCACGACGAGATACTCGAACGCGCTCGACGTCATGTTGCCCGCTGGCGCGCCGTGAATTTCGAACGTTCCAACCGGTGTGCTTCCGCCTGTATAGCGAACGTCGTGGCTGAAGTTGGTCTTTTGGCTTGGCATCAGCCCTTGGACAAAACCGTTCGCGGTGGTGTAACCGGCCCCTGCGTCGTAGATGACGAGCGTTTGCGAAGCCGTCGAAACCGAGGCGCCATCGTCATCAGTTACGGTGGCACTCACCGTGTACCAGCCAACACTCGCGTACGCGTGTGTCGCGCTTGCCGAGGGCGCGAGTCCGGCGTTCACGGTGGATGTCTGTCCATCGCCCCACGTAATCACGGCGGAGTGTGTGTCCGCAGATCCTGCGTCGCTGAAGGAGACGACTACTTGTGCGCCCGTCCTGGAGCCGGCCGGCGTTGAAAATCCAGTGATGACTGGCGCGACGTTCGTGACGGTCACTGTCTGACTCGCGGTCGCGAATACGTTGTGCGAGTCAGTGACGGTCACGGTCACCATGTAGCTGCCGTTGTCGGCAAACGCGTGTGACGGCGCAATACCCGTCGCCGTGCCGCCGTCACCAAATGACCAACTGTATGTCAGCGCATCGCCAGCATCGGGATCACTCGAACCACTCGCGCTGAACGAGAGCGAGCTTCCCTCGGCGCCACTGGTCGCGCCGCCGATCGCGGCAACTGGTGGACGGTCGTTGCTCTCGACTGCGTTCTCGATGTTGTCTGACAACAGCGACAGCAGGTCGTATCCAGACAGCGTCTCGACTGCGTCGACGGTGGTTTTGTACACGTGCCAATCGCTGTTTACCGCCGGATCGTTCGGCATGATCACGGCGATCACAGTGAGATCACTGACCGATTGTACGTCGGCGAGGCCCTTTCCATGATCCATGATCACGGCAACCTTCCACACTGCGCCTGGCATCTCGATCTTGTTCTGGCCCTTGATGAATCCCTTGCTCGGAAACGCGGCACTGCTCGACCCGCCGGAGATCACGTAGACCTCCTTGCCCTGGTTTTGCGCAACGGTGCCGAGTGTGTCCTCGAGATTCTTCCAGGTGACTTGATTGTTGTTCGCGGCCTGCGGCAGCACGTTCGAGAAGTAGTACGTTCTCGCGTTGTCGAGATTCGAGGCTGTGCGATCTGCTGACCGCGTCATGTGACCGCGATCGATGCCGTATCCGGCGAAGGCACCAGCGCCCGTGTAGTCGGCAGTCGTGTAGGGAGTGAAGCCCGCGGCGACGAGCTCCGGGTCGAAGGTAAAGCAGTTGCACCGATCTTCCGGACCGTAGGTCGTGGCGTCGAGCTTTTCGCTCACCCAGTTGGGGCGGCCGAGGTTGTGGTTGAATGACGACGTGTATTCGAGTCGACGAATGATGAAGTCGTCACTGGGATTTCCGTCGACGGGATCACCAAACTCCGTGTTACCGCCATACGGCGCCGCGCTCTGCGCACCGACGACCATCGGCAGTGTGTAGGTGGCCGTCGCTGCGTCCGCGGCGGTGGCGCGGAACGTCGCGGTGCCGGCAGTCAGCGCGCGAATCACGCCGTTCTGATCGATGCTCGCGATCGTCGGCGTTTCTGATGTCCATGTGAACGTGGTGCTTACCGTCGATCCGCTGATCGTCTCCGTTGCGAAGATCTGTGCTTCGAAGCCGATCGGAAGAGGAGGATCCGCCGTCGGACTCCGCCCGCTGAACGTGATGCTGCTCGGCGGCGGGCCACCGCAGGCGTTGACGTAACCAAAGTCGGCCGCAGATGGATTGCTCCACGTCGTGCCGTCTGCGCTGCGATGCAGCGACATGTCGGGCGGGGGCACCGGGTTGTCTTCCATCGCCACGATGTTGCGCGATGTGATGCCGAGGGCCGGGCCGTCGGCGGCGGTGAACGACCCTTCGTACGACAGGAACTCGACGAGCTGGCCGTTGTTGTCGACGAGTGCAAATCCGTCCGCCTGCGCGCCCGCTGTGCCGCCGTTCTGAATGCCATTCACCGGATACGGAATGGAGAGCGCACCGCGCGTTCCGCATGCGATCGGCGCGACGAGCGACCCGGTGATCGCTGTCGTGCTGTAAACCTTCAGTGGTGTCGTCGCGCTTGCCGGATTGCCCTCGTAGAGCGCAATGCTCCAACCGGCGAGCGACGTACCCACAGGTCCTTCAATCTCGATGGCCTCACCGACGTCGGTACCGCTGTTGTCGTAATGGATCTCGCTGAAGCGAATGTCGGGCGGCACATAGGGCGCTGCGCCGTTGACATGCAGTGCGGCGGTGCCGATGATGCTGCCCGATGTTGCCGTGATATTCGCGTCGCCACCGGCGATGCCAGTTGCGAGACCGGACGAATTCACCGTCGCGATGCTGGGCGCGGATGTTCCCCACGTAAACGTCACGCCGGAAATCGGCTGGCTCGACGCGTCGAAGGCGGTGGCGGTGAACTGCTGCGTGCCACCCTGATCGATGGTGGCCGGCGTTGGCGTGACCGTAATGGAGGT
>JBDTMO010000609.1:0-3835 GCA_039934235.1 bacterium
GGCGGATAGACGAACGTCGTCTCCGAATAGTTGAACTCGCGCGTGACGTCGAGCAGCCGATGCTCCGGAATGCCGCGCGCGTCCGGAAACACAGCCAGCTGGTTACCGCCGAACGGAGTGTCCGTGAATACGTCGACGGTGAGGTAGCGGAACTTTGTCATGTCTTACCGAGGACCTGTCATCCTGAGCGAGCGAAGCGAGCTGTGTCATCCTGAGCGAGCGAAGCGAGCTGTGTCATCCTGAGCGAGCGAAGCGAGTCGAAGGATCTGCACTCTTACTTCTCATCCATGAACGGATAGCGATAGTCGGTCGGCGGTGAGAACGTCTCCTTGATACTGCGCGCACTCACCCATCGCACCAGGTTGAGCTTGGAGCCCGCCTTGTCGTTCGTTCCCGACCCACGCGCCCCGCCAAACGGCTGTTGACCCACGACCGCGCCCGTTGGTTTGTCGTTCACATAGAAATTTCCAGCCGCGTTGCGCAGTGTCAGCATCGCCTGACGTACCGCCTGCCGGTCGTTCGCGAACACGGCGCCAGTCAGCGCATATGGCGACGTCGCGTCCACGATGCCCAACGTCTCCTCCCACTTCGCATCGTCGTAAACGTGCACCGTGACCACCGGTCCGAAAATCTCTTCGCACATCAACCGGTAGCCAGGATCGGCGGTCTCGACGAGCGTCGGATGCACGAAGTAGCCATTCGCGCCGTCGACCTTGCCGCCGGCCACGATCGTCGCGTTCTTGCGCGCATCTTCAACGTATTCGGAGATCTTCGTAAACGCCTTCTTGTCGATCACGGCGCCCATGAAATTCCGGAAGTCGGTAATGTCGCCGACCTTGATCTCGTCGATCATCGCAACGCAACGCTCCTTCACTTCTGGCCAGAGCGAGCGCGGCACGTACACGCGACTCGCCGCCGAGCACTTCTGCCCCTGATACTCGAATCCGCCTCGAACGATGGCGACCGCGAGCGCCTTCGCATCGGCAGACGAATGCGCGACGATGAAGTCCTTTCCGCCCGTTTCCCCGACAATGCGCGGATAGCTCGCATACGTCGACATGCTGGCGCCGATGGTTTGCCACATCGAGTTGAAGACGCGCGTGCTTCCTGTAAAGTGCACGCCCGCCAGGCTTCGATGCGACAGCGCGACGTCCGAGATGGTCACCGCATCGCCCGGCACGAAGTTGATCACGCCCGGCGGCAGCCCCGCCTCCTCGAGCAACTTCATGATGTAATACGCCGACAGCATCGCCGAGCCTGCGGGCTTCCACACCACCGTGTTGCCCATCAACGCGGGCGCGGTCGGAAGGTTGCCGGCGATTGACGTAAAGTTGAACGGCGTTATCGCATAGACAAACCCCTCGAGTCCGCGATAGTCGAGTTGATTCCACATCACGTTGCTGCTGCGCGGCTGCTCGTCGTACAGCTCCTGCGCGTACGCCGGATTGAAGCGCCAGAAGTCGATCAACTCGCACGCGGAATCAATCTCGGCCTGGAACGCGGTCTTGGATTGGCCAAGCATCGTGGCTGCGTTGATCGTTTGGCGCCACGTTGTCGTCAGCAACTCCGCCGCGCGAAGAAACACAGCCGCGCGATCCTCCCACGCCCAGCGCGACCAGTCCGACTCGGCCTTCTTCGCAGCGGCGATGGCCTCGTTCACATGCGCCGGTGAGGCGCGGTGCCAGTCAGCGAGCACGTGCGCGTGATCGTGGGGCATCACGCTCTGCGCCAGGTCGCCCGTGCGGATTTCCTTGCCGCCGATGATGATCGGGATATCCACCCGCTCCTTCGCCATGCTCGCGAGTCGCGCCTTGAGCGCCGCCTTTTCAGGCGTGCCGGGCCCGTAGGTCTTGACCGGCTCGTTCACCGGCGGGGGAACGCGACGCGTGCCCGAAAAGCCTGCAAGAGGTGCGGAAGACTCGGATGCGGACATGAGAGTGCGGTGACGTGGTTGGGAAACTCCTTCGACGAAAAAAGATAATCCCCCTTCGCGCGATTCGACTATTCTAGTGGCCATGCACCTTCAGTTCGCCGCTCGATCCACGCTCGTCCTGGTCGTCGTCGCCCAACTGGTTGGGTGCACCGCTGCGCCGGTGGAGTGGACCGGTGAACGCAGCGAACATGTCTCCAGCCCGATCGTCACGATCTCAACGAGCGGTGCATTGGTTGACGACAGCCTCGCTCGCATGGCCTCTCGCCTCACGCCGCCGTCCGTGCTGTGTGCGGGCTCCTTGCGGCTGGCGAGATCGGGTGGCCGGCTGTTCGCCGTGTGGTGGTCGCCGCGTGCCGATAGCACCGCGACACTCGCCTCGTCGCACTCGAGTGATGGTGGCGCAACCTGGAGCGGAATGGTGCCCGTCGACACGACGGATCACGGTGTCACTGGGTGCAACCGCGCCCCCGCGGCGATTGCTGCGGATTCGGCCAGCGGGTACGTGCACGTCGCCTACGCCATGATCGCGGCAGAAGGGCCCGGTCTCTTCTTTGCGCACTCGATGGACGGAGGAACCACGTTCCACGCGCCGGTTGCCATCGTGTATGGAGAGCGCCTGGGACACACCAGCGTCGCCGCGTCGGGCGATCGCGTCGTTGTCGCATTCGAAGATCCGAACAGCCGAACGCCGCGTATCGGTCTCGCGCTGTCGAGGACGATGGGTCACATTTTCGAGGATCGCGTATTACCTCTGTCGAGCGACAATGGCGCGGCAACGCTGCCGCTCGTTGCCGTGGTCGAGCGTCGCATCACCGTCGCGTGGCAGGAGCGCGAGGCCGCCGGCGGAGGCGCCACATTTCGCATTCGTACGGGTACATTCCCGTGATAAAACCTCTCGCGCCAACGCATGCGCGTACTCTTCGCTGACGACGATCCAATCGCACGCACACTCCTGGCTGCGGTCCTCGCTGACCTCGACCATGAGGTGACGGTCGCGGACAATGGCGAGCTCGCGTGGGACGCGTTTCAGGCCGCGCCGTCGCCGCTCGTCGTGCTCGACATCAGCATGCCGGGACTCGACGGCCTCGAAGTGTGCCGCCGCATTCGATCGCACCCCGCGGGGCGCGAGACCTTCGTCCTCATCCTCACCGCGCGCGATGGACGCGACGATCTCGCCAGCGTTTTGGAGGCGGGCGCCGACGACTACGTCACCAAGCCGAGCTCGCCCGAGAATCTTCGCGCGCGCCTGGCGATCGCGCAGCGCCGCATCGCGCAGGACATTGCGCGACGCAACGCCGAAGCGGAGCTGGCCAAGTCCCGCTGGCTTGCCGGCATTGGCGAAACGACCATCGCGCTGGAACACGAGATCAACAACCCGCTGTCCGCTCTGCTTGGCCACGCGGAGTTGCTCTTGATGGACCGTGGTCTTCGCGAAGACCAGCTCGAGCAGCTTCGTATCATCCAGGAGCAGGCGGCTCGCATTGCGCAGGTGGTGCGCCGACTGGCCAAGCTCAAGAACCCGCAGTCGGTCGAGTACCTCAGCGGCTCCCTCATGCTCGACCTGTCGCAGCGCACCGGTCGAACCGAGTAGCGCCCTCCGTCCCCGTCACTGCAAGAGAGCTATCGCGTGGAGCACTATTTCGGCGCACACACCATCGACAACGGCGGTATCCACATGGCGGCCCGTCGCGCCGCCGGTGCGGGAATGCGCGCACTGCAGATCTTTACCGCCATTCCGAAGTACTACAACGATCGCGTCTCCATTCGCGCCGATCGCGTCGCACGGTTTCGTGAGACGCTCGCGTCGACGTCCATTGCGCTCGAACGCGTCGTCGTGCACGCAGCATACGTTCTCAACACGGCGACGCCCGACAACGAGAAATGGATTCGCGCGCGCGACGG
>JBDTMO010000610.1:0-3833 GCA_039934235.1 bacterium
GGGTGTCGTCTTTTCTAGCGAGGTGCAATGCCCGCTCGACACGGTCACCGCGTTCCACTCTCACGTGCACCCCGCGGCGTCATGCGCCGCGTGCGGCGCCTCCTTCCCGCCCAGCAGAAGCGCGCGATCAAGCTCGCCGCCCTGCGCGATTGCGGGCGACGCTGCGTGTACTGCGCCACGCAACTCGACTATGAGCACGCCACGCTTGACCACGTCCAGCCACTCGCCAAGGGCGGAGCGCACGCGCCGGGCAACGTCGTTGCGGCCTGCCCGCCGTGCAATCGCCTGAAAGCTGACATGCTCCCGGTGGAATTCTTCACGCGCTATCCGTGGGCCGGAAGCAACTTCATCCATCACGCTCGCGCCGTGCACCGCGCTCTCAAGCGCCAGGCTCGGCGAGCTGTCAGTCTCGCATTCGCCGGGGCACAGGCCGCGGCCTAAGCGACTTACATGGTGACTGCGAGTCGGCGAGCCCGTCCGGGCGGCTCGCCGGCTCGTGTCATCGTCTCCCACATTCCATGCGCCAGAATTTTTCATCAGGAACCAAGTTCGAGCCAATCGTGGGATACTCGCGAGCGGTGCGCGTTGGACGCGTCGTGCATGTGTCGGGGACGACGGCCACGGACAGCGCGGGAAAACTCGTCGGCATTGGCGACGCGGCTGCGCAAACTCGCCAGACGCTCGAGAACATCCGGCGCGCGCTGGAGAAGGCTGGCTCTCGACTCGACGACGTGGTCCGCACGCGGATCTACGTGACCGACATCTCCCGGTGGGAAGCCGTTGGGCGCGTCCATGGAGAATTCTTCGGGAGCATCTTGCCAACGACATCGATGGTCGAGGTGCGAAGCCTGATCAGTCCAGACATGCTGGTGGAGATCGAGGCGGAAGCCATCATCCCCGAGAGTCCGGAGTCGTAGCAGCCGAATGCGCGAAGGGCCTGCTTCCCATGAATCAGGCCCCTCTCTGGTTCAGTGCGACACTCTCGACGCTTTGACGCTACGGGTTGATCGGAAACGGCGCGTTTCGAATGATCTGGCCCGGTGTCTTCCAACCACCGCGCGGCTCACGCTGCGTAGACGGCTTTGGCGCCTCCGGTCTGCCGGCAGCAGCCGGAACTGGCTCTGGTGCGCGTTCCACCTGCGGCGCTTCTGCAGGGGCGACATCGACAGCTTGCACAGCCGGCTGAGCCGGAGCTGGCGTATCATGCTTCACGCTCTTCACGGGCGCACGCGTTCCCTTCACCGCACTCGGCGCATGGGCAACCGTCGGCGTCTTGGGCGCGGGCGTGGGACTCTTCGTGCGCTCACCGGCGGACACGACATCCAGCCGCGGCGAAGACACGCCCGCAAGCTGGACGTCGCCACCGCCAACCTTGGCGAGATCCTGCTTCAGGTCGTCAGGTAGCGCGGGCTGCTCGGCTGAACGTGAGCACGCGACCAGTGCGACGAGGGCAAGCGTGCTGATCGAGATACGCTGAATATTTCGCATGGAGTATGTACTCCCGTGGATGCAAGTAGGCGCCCGCCAATGCCATTCTGCGCCCGAGAGAGACTGGCGCATTCGGCCATGCAATGCTACCCCCAGCAAACCGACATGTTTCGCGCGTGTCATCCCTAGCGAGGGCAGCGAGTCGAAGAATCTGGACGCTACCGGTTCGAATGCCAAACGCGGCGGCCTTCGGCAATTGCTTCCATCGTTCTGCTGCTCGCCACCGAAGTCGTCACTTCATCGACGATGTCACGCGACGAATCAGCATACTCGTCCGCGTGCTTGATGAGCAGCCATTGCGGCCGGCCCGGACGTTTCATGCGCACCAGAACCCACGATCCACCCAAGCGCTTGCCATGCAGCACGAACTTCAGGTCACCTCGCTGATATCCAGCCCTGAGTGACTCGAGTCCGCCACCGTCTTCGGCCTCATACGTTCCGCGATCCCACAGCATGACAGTTCCGCCGCCGTATTCGCCTTGGGGAATCGTGCCTTCGAAGGTGTTGTACTCAACCGGATGATCTTCCACTTCCATTGCGAGGCGCTTCGCCGACGGATCGAGGCTCGGACCCTTAGGCACCGCCCACGATTTCATGACGCCGTCCATCTCGAGGCGAAAGTCGAAGTGCAGGCGACTCGCCGCGTGCTTCTGGATCACAAAGTGAAGCGCTTTCCCTTTGGCGCGCGGGACTTTCCCCGAAGGCTCCCTCGTGCGCGAGAAATCGCGTTTCGCCTTGTACTCGGCGAGCGGAGCCGTGCGCGTGGAGACGCGTGCGTTGGCCGCGACCTTCGTCTTCGCACTCGACTTCGCGGCGCCCTTCTTAGCTGCAACGACATTGCGTGCGTGCTTGGTTGCTCCGGAAGCGCTTTTGGCCGCGGCGCGCGTTGACGTCTTTTTCTTGGCAGGCATGCTTCCCGGATTTGCTAAGACCGTGCCTCGCTGTCGAATCGCAGCCTGTTTTTACCGTTCACTGTTCACCGTTCACCGTTCACCGTTCACCGTTCACGCCTAATAGTCTACTGGCCTCAAATAACTCTCGCCGATCGTGGACGAGCTCAACATGGCTACGGTGGGCAAACGCCGCTTCCAGTGCGTCGTCGCCAGCCGCTTTCGCACGAGCGCAACTTCCGCTGCATCGAAGTTCCGTGCGACGAGATCCGCCTCGCTATATCCACTCAGCATCCAATTGAGCAGGTCGTCAGCGCGAGCATAGCTGATCCCGAAATCGCCCTCATCGGTCTGGCCAACCACGAGATCGGCGGACGGCGCCTTGCCGACGATGACATCGGGCACACCGAGATGCGATGCCAGCGCCCACACCTGCGTCTTGAAGAGGTCGCCGAGGGGATTGATGGGCGGCGAGTCGTCGGCGTGCCACGTGAAGTAGCCGAAGAGCCGCTCCGTCTTGTTGCCTGTGCCAAGCGGAATGGCGTGATGTTTCGCCGATAAATCGAATAGTGCGATCATGCGCGTCCGCGCCATCACATTGCCGCGCCGTGCCGCGTCGGCGTCCGGCTCTGCAGATAGATAGCCATCGACGGCCGTGCTGATATCGAGCGTTCGCGATTCAATTCCCAGCGCGTCGATCACGAGTTGTGCGTGCGCAAGGCTTTCCGGACTCGACGTACGATACGGAAGTCGCACGCCAATCACGTTCTCCGGCCCTAACGCGCGCGCGGCAAGATACGCCGTGACGGCCGAGTCGACGCCGCCCGAAACGCCGACCACTGCGCGCTGGAAACCACGGCGTCGCATCTCATCGCGAAGGAATGTGACGAGCCATCCTTCGACGAGTTCGGCGTCGATCTCGAGCGTTGGCGGTCCGCCGGCGTACTCGTCGTGAACGACGCCAATGGACGTGCCTGTCGCGCTCTTGTCGCGCGTCTTCGTTTGCGTCGTCGATACAACTGACGTCGCAGAAATCTCCGCGATGCCGTCGTAGCTGAGTAGATAGGGTGCGCCAGCGTCCACCTTCATCATCGCGTCGCGCAAATGCGGAAGCATCGTCTCGAGATCAGCGATGAGCGGCATGTCTGCGCGCGCACGCGTGACGTCGTCCAGGTCGATTCGAGCCACGACGAGCGCTTCCTCCCAGAGCGGCCCCCGGGTGCGCAATTCGCCCTTGGGCCCTGCCACCATCGCCGCTCCGGGGAACTGCTTGCCTCCTTCGCTCCCAACGAGATTGATGAGCGCCACATAGACCCCGTGCTCGTCGGCCATGTCGCGTGCAAGGCGCTCCCAGCGCGAGACACTCGCGGGTCCCGGTACGTCGTCAGGCTTTGGCCAGGCGCCGCGCTTGCTGGAGGGCGGTACCTCAAGAGGGGTCATAGGCGCAAGATCGGC
>JBDTMO010000611.1:0-3826 GCA_039934235.1 bacterium
CATCGATCCGCGAACGAAGCCGAAGTTGTCGCGAACAACCTTCACCATCGGTACGAGGCAGTTCGTCGTGCACGATGCGTTCGACATGATGTGATGCGACGCCGGATCGTACTTGGTGTGATTGACGCCCATCACGATGGTGATGTCTTCACCCTTGGCCGGTGCCGAGATGATCACCTTCTTCGCGCCACCATCGATGTGCGCCTTGGCCTTGGACGCGTCCGTAAAACGGCCTGTCGATTCGAGCACGATGTCGACACCGAGATCCTTCCATGGCAGGTTCGCCGGATCCTTCTCGGCGAAGATCTTGATGTCGTTGCCGTCGATGGTGATTGAACCGGCGCCCGCCTTCACGTCGCCCTGATACTCGCGGTGGACGGAGTCGTACTTGAAGAGGTGTGCGAGCGTCTTCGTATCCGTGAGGTCATTCACGGCGACGAACTCAATGTCGGTGAGGCCTGCCTGCTTCGCCGCGCGCAGCACCTGACGTCCGATGCGGCCGAAGCCGTTGATCCCGACACGAATTGCCATCTTTTTCTCTCCTGTGGGTTATTGCCACCGGTCGCCAAGTGCCGGCGCCCGGCCGAAGGTCACAAAACTGAGAATGCGTGCTCCACCGTCATGCAGCTCGGCGGCGCACGCGTTGAGGGTCGCCGCCGTAGTCACGACATCGTCCACAAGGACGAGATGTAATCCGCGGAGCGAGGCGCGATCCGCTGACGTGCGGAACGCGCCCGAAACGTTGCGCCGACGCTCCCCTGGTGTCAACCGCGTTTGCGTCTCGGTTGCCCGACTGCGCGCGAGAAGATCCGTCCTCATGGGAACTCCCCAAAGTAACGCAAGGTTCCGGGCAAGCTCAGCACTCTGGTTGTAGCCACGCTCGCGTTCGCGTGACCGTGCAAGCGGCACAGGGACCAACGCGGCGCGTTCACGCTCGACATCGAGAGGAAACCGCAACGCCGCCATTCGCTTCGCCATTGCCGGCGCAATCGCTGGCCACCCCTGATACTTGAGCGCATGAACAATCCGTTCAGCGTGCCCGCCGGGAAGGGAGTACGCGGAACGGACGGCGCGCACATAGGGAGGCAAGAGTTCGCACCACGGACACGCCACCGCGCGGCGCACGGGATCGAACGGATGGCCGCACCGGTCACATCGTGGCCGAGGAAGCTCCTGTGCCCGAAGCCAGCACGCGCCACAGACGAGCTCAGGCTCGCGTTCTGAACGAGCCGCACCACAAATTGCGCACGCCGGAGGAAGAAGCAGATCCAGAAGCGCGCGCGACATTTGTCGTCCTGCGCGACTCACGGCATTGCTTTCCACATCACGTTCCGGTTGGGCAGTAATCCAAACCACCGCTCGAATGCAATCGCGCCTTGCTCGATCAGCATTCCTTCACCGTCGCTGGCGCGATGACCTGCCTTCCGCGCCGCGGTGACCCACGCGGTTTCGCCGCGTGCGTACGCGAGATCGAACACGGCGCAGCCTTCGGGGAGACGGTCGATCGCCACAGGGAATTCCTCACCGGCGTGGAGGCCGAGCGGAGTGCAGTTCACGACGAGCGTTGCATCGGCAAGCGCGTCATCGATAGATTCGACCGCGAGCGCGAGCGGAGCAAACCGTTCTGCAAGAAGTTGGGCGCGCCGCATGTTCCGATTGTACACGCGGACGCCGGCAACGCGGCATCGTTCTGCCGCACAGAGTACCGCCGCAGCGCTGCCACCAGCTCCGATCATTGCAACGCGCGCCACTTCGAGCGACGAACCGAGCAACGCGCGCATCATGGCCTCTGCGCCGCCTACGTCGCTGTTGTCGCCCACCAGTGCGCCGTCCTCATGCCAGAATACATTCACGGCACCCACGCGCTGCGCGAGCGGCATGAGCCGAGCACACCGGGCGGCCACGCGTTCCTTGTGCGGGATGGTGACGTTGCCAGCCGCGTGTTCACAGGCGAGCGACGCCAGCGTGGCGTCGAGCGCATCGGGATGCACGTCCATCAGCTCATAGGTGAGCGGTATGCCGGCCGCTCTGAGCGCGGCATTCTGAAACAAGGGCGAGATGGAGTGCGAAACCGGGTGTCCAAGCAAAACCAGTCGCGCCGGAGCATCCATCACGACGCGCCTGGTACTCGCTCTGCGGCGAGCCGGTCGAATACGCGCCGGATCTCACCTTCCAACTCGTCGAACGTCGCGCGATAGACGTCGAGATCGCCGCCCATTGGGTCATTGATTGGGCGGCCCGCATTACCAGCGGTCGGATACGCCGATAACAGATAGCTCTTGCCGCCGCCACCGAGTGCTTCGACGCGCTCGAGGTGATGAGGACCCATCGTGAAGATGAGGTCACTGCTCTCCACAAGCGCGCGAGAGAGTTGCTGCGAGCGGTGTCCGCTTAGATCGAGGTGTCGTTCCAGGCCGACAAGCAACGCGCCGTCGGATGCCGCCGCGCCGTCCCACGAACTCGTGCCAGCGCTCGCGATATCGACGTCGACAAGCCCGCGCTCTATTGCGACCCTGCGCGCAATTGCCTCGGCCATTGCGCTACGACAGGTATTGCCGGTGCAGACGAAGAGCAGCTTCATACGCTCAGGCATCTCCGATGAGTCTCGGCGCCGTCTCGCGCAGAACAGTCGCAGAGATAGCGCCGGGCCGAATGACGCGCGGAGCGCGCCCAGTACAATCCACGACGGTGGAGGGTGGTGACGGCTGGAGCGTTCCGCCGTCGAGCACCCGAAGCGCCCCGCTCGCGATCACGCCGCCCCACTGCTCTCGAATCTCGCGCGTTGAAGTAGCTGGCGGTACCCCGGGGCGATTGGCACTCGTCGATGTCATGGCGTCGCCGTGCGCGCGGATGAGGCGCTGCAGATTCGGGTGTGATGTCCATCGCACGGCGATTCCGCCTTCGGGTCCGCGCAATGCATCCGGGACGCGTCGTTCGCCGCCCGGAAGCACCAGTGTCAGCGCGCCCGGCCAATGTCGCACGGCCAGGTTCGTGGCGAAACTTGGCAGCCGCAAGTCGAGCTTCGCGAGCATTTCACTTCCGGCAATGAGCAGCAGGAAGGGCTTGCCCTTCGGCCTGCCCTTCATGCGAACGAGGGCGCTCACTGAGTCGCGATCGATCGCTCCACCAAAGCCGTACACAGTCTCCGTCGGATACGCGAGCACTCGGCGCAGCTCCATCTGCTCGAGCGCTGGACGAATGGCCGCAGTGACTTCGGCGTCCGACCAGAATGGAATTGCCAATGGCGCCCCGGTCATTCAGGCACCCCGAACATGGCGTCGACGCGATTGAAATCATCCGGCTCGGTGACCTTGAGCGCGCGCTCATTGCCCCTCACGACTCGCACGGAAATGCCAAGCTGCTCGCAGAGCGCCGCGTCGTCCGTCGTGAAGATGTGTTCGACGCTCGCGCGCCGATGCGCGTCGACGAGCAGACGGCGCGGAAATCCCTGGGGTGTTTGCGCACGCCAGAGACCCTCGCGATCAACCGTTCGCGTGATAAATCCATTTTCGTCGACTTCCTTGAGTGTGTCGACAACCGGCAGCGCGGCGATCGCACTCGTTCCACCTCGCACGCTCTCGACAACCCGATCGATCGTCGCCGCGTCGACGAGGGGTCGGGCCGCGTCATGGACGAGTACGATCTGCGCATCATCTGGAAGATCGTCCAGACCGTTCGCGACGCTCTCGCTTCGTGTGCGTCCGCCAACGGACACGAGCAGCCGGTCGACGTCACATTGAAAGAGCCAGGGCGGCGGATCGCCTGCGTACTGCTGCGGCAGGACACACACGACCATTCCGACATCGGGTCGCGCCATGAAAGTCTG
>JBDTMO010000612.1:0-3820 GCA_039934235.1 bacterium
GGAAGTGCGCCGTCCTTCCACGGCATGATCTCGCCGTCGAGCACCGTGCCGTCCGGAAGAAGTTCCGCCGCAACCACGAGCTCGGGAAAACGATCGGTAATCAGCTCACCGCCGCGCGACCAGATGTACGTCTTCCCATCGCGACGAATAAGCTGGGCGCGAATGCCATCCCACTTCCACTCGACTTGCCATTCACTCGCGTCACCCAGCGATTCGAGCTCGCCCTCGAGTGCGTACGCGAGATAGAACGGAAATGGGCGCGAGCGATCGGCGTCGCTGCTGTCCGTGGCGACGAGTCGCGCGAACGTCTCGGCCGTCGGCGTAAAGTGGCCGCTCATCCGATGTGCGACGACGCCTTCGTCGATGCCGCTCACACGCGCGAGCGCGCGCACGACGAGCTGTTCGGAAACGCCGACGCGAAAGCTTCCCGTTATCAGCTTGTTCCAGATGTATCGCTCCGTGCCGGCAAGCTCTCGCCATGCGTCGAGCACCGCGACGTGTTGTTCGTCCTCCGATTGCTGCGCGAGGGGAAGCAACCTGCTCTCGACCCATTCGTGCAAGGACAAGCCAACTTTGTTCGCTTCGCCCGGCACGCTGTTATCGGGCAACAATAACGCAATCGTCTCGGCTAGATCACCAACGGCATGATAGCTCTCCTCGAACAGCCAATTCGGCACGCCTGATTCTTCCATCGCCCATGTGGCGACGCGACGAACGGGTATGAGCCGCTTCGGTCGTCCGCCCGACAGGAAGTACACGGCCCAAGCGGCATCCGCCGGCGCGGCTTCGGCGAAGTATTCCACCATCGCCTCGACCTTACGATTGGTGCTCGTCGTCGAATCGATGGCAGAATACAAACGTGCGAAGCGCTTCATGCCATCGCCTCTTCATTGGCGACGGCTTCACCTTGATCGTCTTCGCCCTCCCACTGGCTGGCAATCGATTGCGACGCAATTCCTCTCTCACTCAGGAACCGCACAACCTGCTCGCGATACCCATGCGTCACCCACACTTGCTCGGCGCCCGTCGCCTCGATGGTGCTGATGAGTGCGGGCCAATCCACGTGATCGGAGAGAACGAACCCTCGGTCGATCGACCGGCGACGCCGAGCGCCGCGCACTTGCATCCAGCCGGAGGCGAAGGCGGTGGATGCATCGCCGAAGCGGCGGAGCCACGTGCTGCCCGCGGCAGACGGTGGCGCGACGATAAGGCTTCCGGCGTAGTCGAACTTCTTCGGGTGCGAGGCGACGGGCGTCGTCGGATGCAACGCGATGCCGCTGTCGCGGTAGTCGATGGTGAGTCGCTCGACAGCACCGTGCGTGTAAACCGGCCCCATGTCGGCGCCGAGCACGCCGGCGAGTATGCGTTGGGCTTTGCCAAGCGCGTATGCATAGATGACGGATGCCTTACCGCGCTCCTTGTTCTCGCGCCACCATGCGCGGATGTCGGCGAAGGTCTCGTCCTGCGAGCACCATCTATAGATAGGCAGACCGAAGGTGGACTCGGTGATGAAGGTGTGGCAGCGAACGGGTTCGAAGGGCGAGCACGTGGGATCGGGCTCGGTCTTGTAGTCGCCCGAGACGACCCAGACTTCGCCCTTGTATTCGAGTCGCACCTGGGCAGAGCCGAGGATGTGGCCTGCGGGCACGAGCGTGAGGTGGACGCCGTTGATGACGCGAGGCTCGTGGAAATCGACGAGCTCGATGTTGGCGTCGTTGCCGAGTCGTGTCCTGAGGACGCGTCCGCCTTCGCGGGATGCGAGATAGTGACGACTGCCCCAGCGCGCGTGATCGCCGTGCGCGTGCGTGATGACCGCGCGATCGACCGGCAGCCATGGGTCGATGTAGATGTCGGCGGCGGAACAGTAGAGTCCGCGTTCGGTGATGCGGAGAAGCGTGTCGGTCATCCGGATTGCATGACAGGTTCGAGTTGAAGCTAGCTGACAAGGGCAACCCTGATGCCGGTGGTGATTCAGGGGCTGGATGCTCAGTTGCCAACCCTGAAGGCGCCACTAGTGTCAAGGAGTCTGACCCAGTCATTCCCTCGCGTCTCGCGCTCCCGATGCTCTTTCCCGCCATCCTGTTCAGTCTCGCCATCACTGGCGACACTGTGGTATTCCCCTCGCTCGCCAACCGACGCGTGAGCGACTGTCCGTCTCCCGCCGCGCCTGCTGCTCCAGCGCCAGCGTTATGCCGCATTCGACGCGCTTACGCCACTGAAGACGTACGAGCTCGACTCGATGCCGGCGTTCACGTGTGGCGAGATGGTGAAGAGCTCACGTTCAAAGCGCAGCACTGGTTGGTGTTATCTACATGGCAGACGGACAGGCGCTCGCCGTTTACGCTGCGATCCTCGACACACTGATCGTGTCGGGCCGCCTCCCACGATTGCTTGTCGTTGGAGTGCACTCTGATACGGGACGTATGGCGCCAAATTCCGGGACGACCTGGACAGTATTTACCCGACGCTCGGTCGCGCGAGTACCTGCCCGGCATGGACAGCGCCCGCTTCGCTGCCCACGAGCAATTCGTGCTCGACGAGGTGCTTCCGCGCGCTGAACGGGTCTATGGCGCGCCGCACATGGCGTCGCAGCGAGTGCTCTTCGGCTTCTCCAATGGCGCCACCTTCGCGGCCGCGATCGCGCTCACTCATCCAGACGCATTCGGCGCTGTTATCGCACTGTCGCCCGGCGGCGGCGCCAACTCATTCGCGGCGATCCCGCAGCGCGACGGCGGAGCGCCACGGCTTTACACGTCGGGTGGCTTGTACGAAGCCGGCTTTCGTGCGAATGCCATCGCACTCGTCGATGTCTTTCGTTCGCGTGGGGCGCTTACCGTGCGCCGAGAGCCGGCCGGCGGTCATGACGAGGCCGTGTGGCAAGCCTACTTTCCCGAAGCGGCGATGTGGGCGTTCTCGACGAACCGATAGTCTGTTGTGTCTTGAAGCAACGCTACTTCGCGGGGGCAGCAGCGCGGTCGACATGCATCACTGTCATCATCCCTGCTTGCAAGTGTTCCGCAATGTGGCAGTGCAGCATCCAGTCGCCCGGATTTGACGCGTCGATGAGAAGATCAACCGTCGAGCCTACGGGAATGATCGCCGTGTCTTTCCAGACGAGATTCTTCGTGGCCACACCGTCGCGCGCGACCACGAGCATGCGCTGGCCGTGCAGATGAATGGGGTGCTGCATTGGATGAAAGGACTTCGGGTCGTTGAAGATCCGAAGTTTTACCACGGAGTGCTGCGGAACATGCCAGTTGATGTCCATGTTCTCCTTGCCCGCGTTGTCGCGAAGAATCCATCGCACCTGCTTCCCAGTTGAGAGCCAGTTCATGTCAGGCATACCGTCCACCCATTCGACCGGGGCAAAGTAGGCGGTATCCACGTTCATGAATTGCACGGTGGCAAGCGGCAACGAATTCGTGGCCAGCGTGAGCGTCAGCGTTTTGTCGGGCGCCTTGTCGAAATACTTGCGATAGGGTTCGATGTCGCGTGAGACGGCGACGTTGGCGCGAAGTGTTGCAAACTGCTGTCGGTAGTCCGGCGCCGCGGGCGCGGCGTCGACCGTTACCGTGCCAAGCGTGTCGACCACTGGCTCGAATTCGCCGAGGTAGTGATTGATGGACTGAATGGCGTTGACGACTGCGAAGGTGCCAGGACGATCGAACCGCACCTCGACGATGTAGCGTTCCGCCGGCGCAATGACGACACTCGGAACACGTTCCTCGCGCTCGAAGCGACTCACGTCGGACGCCACGACTTTGATGGGCGCACCGCCGAAGGACAGATTGAACGTGCGCGAACTGGAAACGTTGGTGAT
>JBDTMO010000613.1:0-3809 GCA_039934235.1 bacterium
GTTCACGCGTCGTGGGATCGTCTTCCACGAGGAGGATGCGGCCTTCGCGCGTTATCACGGATGGCGTCGACACACGCCGGAGCGCCACCAGTCGCTTGTCACGGTCGACGGGTTTGCGCAGGTCGGCAACCGCCGCAAGCGCGTCTGCGACAATGGGCTCCACGGCCGCACTGATGATCACCACGGGAATCGAACCGACGTCTGGCTCCGCCTTCAGCGCCTGCAACTCTGACCATCTGGCCGGCCCGGGAGCGGGCACTCCAACCGTAATGGCGTCGGGACGAAGCTGACGGGCGACCAGGAGCCCTTCCTCGCCGGCAGCGGTGGCCGTGGTGAACCCTTCGCGCTCCAGGCTGCGCGCGGTTTGTTCCCGTACGACATCTTCGTCGTGGATGACGAGAATCGTTCGCGCCGTAATTGGGTCCATCGGTCCTGACGCGCGTCGCGCTGCGCCTGGAATGGGCATTTCGACCGTGTACATGACATCGATCACTTCGCCCGGCAGTCGTACGGTGAACGTCGTGCCCTTCCCGACCGTGCTCGCGACGTCGATGGTGCCGCCCATCATCTCCACGAAGTGCTTCGTGATGGTCAGGCCAAGGCCGGTGCCGCCGTACTTCCGCGTCGTGGATGCATCCGCCTGCGTGAATGGACGAAAGAGCCGGGCGAGTTGCTCGGGTGTCATGCCGATTCCCGAATCGGAGATGGCGAACACTACGTCGTCGCCGTGCGCCCTCGCCTCTCGCGATGCAGTGATCGAGATGCGTCCATGCTCCGTGAACTTGGCGGCGTTCGACAGCAGGTTGAGGAGGATCTGCCGCACACGCGTCAGGTCCGCCCGGAACGCGCCCAACCCTTCGCCCGTGTGAACATCGATCGTGCAGCCGTTCTTGTGGACAAGCGGACGCACCGTGGCCGTAACGCTCACTAACAGATCGGCGACATCGAACGTCTCGAGAAACAACTCCATCCGTCCTGCTTCGATCTTTGAGAGATCGAGCACGTCGTTGATCATGCCGAGCAAGTGCTTGCCGGAATCTCGGATCTTGGCGAGGTCGGCGACGAACGTTACCGCATCGCCATCCTCAGCTTCCTCGATCAGCATCTCGCTGTAACCGATGATTGCATTCAACGGCGTGCGCAGCTCATGGCTCATGTTCGCGAGGAAGTTGCTCTTGGCCGCGTTCGCCGCTTCAGCCGCATCGCGTGCGTTCTCGACCTGTGTCGAGCGCTCCTCGAGCAGCTGGCTCTTGTCGGCGATCTGCGCGTTCTGTTCGCGGATGCGCCGAACATTGTGAACGTTGCGTTGCGACTGCACGTGCGAATGCAGGCTGAACACGGTTGTGTACACGATGATCATGCCGATGCTCATGACCTCCGTGAGCAGCGTTGCGCCCTGGAGGTCGACACGAGCGTGCATCGCGAGGCCCGTCACGACGGCACCGAGCGCGAAGGCGAGCAGGCCGCGAATGGCGAATCGTCCTCCGCCGACGCTGAGATTTCCCGAGTGCACACCAACGAGGCCCGCGACGTTCGGCCAGATGCTGAAACTCGTAATGGGCATGTAGCACCCGATGATGAACGAGTCGACCAGCAAGTTTCGCAACTCAGCGCGTTTGCTGTCGGCGCTTCGGCTCGCAATCTCACGCGCAAGAAACGGGTAGACGAGCATGTGGCCGAGGAACAGCGCCCACACCCACACCGGAATTCCGCGCGGCCACAGGTGCACCAGGTACAGCACGGCGAACAGCGGGTACGTGGTGACGCGCACGAGAAAGTCGAGGCGCACTGTCGGATGCACGCGCTGCTGCGCATCCAGCGTCGTCGTTGCGCCAAACTGCGAATCGAACATGGCGTTGATCGTCGCCTTCATGACGCACCCTCGACCGGGCGGCTTGACACCTCGGTACCCGTGAGCTCGGGCGATTCCGCGAGGCTGTCCATGACGCGGAGCGCTTGTGTCGTGCGGGCACGCGTGATGTCAGCATTGCCAATCGGAAGGCGCAGCTCGAAGCAGGTGCCGCTTCCTGATGCACTCTCCACGGCGATCGCTCCACCAAGCATTTCCGTAAAGCGTTTCGCGATGGTCAAGCCAAGGCCCGTGCCCTGATGCCGGCGCGTCGACGATGAGTCCACTTGCGTGAACGGGCGAAACAGCTTGTCCAGTTGCTCTGGCGACATGCCGATGCCCGTATCGCGAACCCGGATGACGAGCCACGCATCGCCCATGCGATCGGCATGGCGTGCCTCCAGCGTAATCGTGCCGTTGTCTGTGAACTTTGCCGCGTTCGAGAGCAGGTTGAGCAGGATCTGCCGAGTGCGTGTTACGTCGCCATGCATCGTCCCAAGTGGCCCGTCGGTCACCAGCACGAGACTGTTGTCGCCACGCTTCGCCAGCGGCGTTGCGGTGGACATCACGTCGCGCAGCAAGTCGTCCACGGCAAATTCCTCCACGCGAATCTCCATGCGACCCGCCTCGATCTTGGAAACGTCGAGCACATCGTTGATCAGCCCCAGCAGGTGGCGACCGGAGGAGCGAATGCGCTCGAGATCGGGCACGTGCTCCGTTTGCCCCTGTTCGCGCGTTTCCTCGATGAGCATTTCGCTGTAGCCGATGATGGCATTCAACGGTGTGCGCAGCTCATGACTCATGTTCGCCAGGAAGTTGCTCTTTGCAATATTCGCCGCCTCGGCCTGCTCCTTGGCGTCCTCGAGTTGCTTCGACTTGTCGCGCAGTTCGACGACAGCGTTGCGCGCGAGGTCCATCGCCGACGCAGTTCGCTTGCGCAGCGACCTCGCGTTCCACGCAATGACGACGAGATACAGCGCGGACATGTAGAGCAGGAACACCTTCGTGAATTCGGTCGGCCAGTGCACCGCCTCACCGTCCACGTACGCCACCCAACAGACCATCAACAAGTAGCTCAGTGGCGACGCGTGGGCGAACAGCGCCGAGCGACGAAAGCTGAGAAAGCTCTGGTCGCTGACACGGATGAGTGAGAAGAAAAAGATCCAGCTATGGTTGGCGCCTGAGACGTAAATGCCCGCCGTCCACATCACGACGTCGATCCACATGAAGACCAGCCCAAGATCGAACGAGCGCACGCGCTCATAGCAAAACCACAAAATGGTCCACGACAGCAGGCCATAGAGCTCGAGCACCACGCCATAGCGCGCGACGGTGCCCCATCGTGGGTCCTGCAGGACGAATCGGTTGTTGATGGCCACCACCAACAGCAGCATCGTGCAGCCGATTTGCCTGATGAGCGGATAGGTGAACGTCGAGAGTTGCACTCGACGACGCGCGCGCTCGCTCTCAGACATCGGCCGATCAGCCGGGATCGACCTGATTCCGAAGAAGCTTCCGGAACCCGATGGCGCCTCACCCACCGGTCGTTACCTCGCGTCGGACGCAAAGCATTGTGACGTCGTCGTACGCCGGCTCGCCAGCGGAGAATTGCGCGAGCGCCTCCTGGATCGCCCGCAGGACATCTCGCGGTGACCCGTGGGCACACGCGAGCAGGCGCTCCTCGCCAAAGAGCTCGCCCGCCGGAGAGCGTGCGTCCAACGCGCCGTCCGTGAACGCGAGCAATGACTCACCATGCGCAAGATCAATTTCGGCGGTGCCGAATGTCATGTCCGGCATCATGCCCACCGCCGGCCCAGTCGGCGTCAATCGGGTTCGCTCCACACCACTGGCTGTTAGAACGATTGGCGCCTCATGGCCACCGTTCACATACCACAGACGCCCAGTCGCCGGATCGAGCACACCAAAGAACACTGTGGCGAACATGTTCGCCCTGGCGTGT
>JBDTMO010000614.1:0-3798 GCA_039934235.1 bacterium
TGGTGCTCGCGGACCACGCGCTGGTTTTCGTCGGACTCGGCAAAGGGTGGGCGCCCTGGCTCGGCGGCATTGGTGTGCAGGCATTCTTCGTCCATACCTCGCTGGTGCTCATGGCCTCGCTCGAGCGCGATGGTGCTCCAGCACGCCCCGCCTGGGTGTGGCGCTTCTATGTGCGTCGCGCGCTTCGCATTTATCCGCTCGCGTGCGTGGTCATTGCGATCGTCATGGTGATGCACGTTCCTCCTGCCGGCGCACGATCCAGCTACCAACCGATCTCGCTCTCCACTGCGGTCGCGAACTTTGCCCTGGTGCAAAATCTCGTCGGGCGAGAGTCGGTGCTGGCCGTGCTGTGGACGCTCCCGCTGGAACTCCAGATGTACGCGGCACTGCCGTTCTGCTACCTGATCGCTCGGCGCGATAAGCGCGAATGGATGCTGGCACTCGTGGCGGTCGGTCTTGCAGGTGCAGCAGTGTACACCTGGGGTATCCAACCATCGCATCGTATTCCCAGCATGTGGCGGTTCAATGTGCTCCGCTATGTGCCGAGCTTCCTGATGGGCGTGTTCGCGTATTTTGCGTTGCGGCGGAGATCGAGCCATGCGGGAGTGCTTCCCGCCTGGACCTGGTCGCCGGCACTTCTCATCATGCTGCTGCTGTACCTCCTCACGCGCACGGTGTCGGACGGGTGGTGGTTCGTGAACGTAGTGCTCTGTGCCATCCTCGCCTTCGCCATTCCGATGGTGCGCGATGCAGGGAACACGGCGTTTGCGCGTGGCGCGCATGTGCTCGCGACGTATTCGTATGGCGTCTATCTCTTTCATCTTCTTGCGCTGCACGTCGGCTTCACGATGCTGCCGGGTAAACCGATGGCAGTGCAGGTGACTGTCGCGACGGCGGTGTTGGCCGCGTGTTGCTTCGTTGGCTACCACGCGATCGAGAAGCCGGGCATCGCCTTGGGCCAGCGACTGCTGGGGCTCAAGGGGAAGGCCCCGCCGCTGGAGTCGACGGCTCCAGCACCCTAACTCTCTCGTCCTTTCGCAGCGAAGAGCCGGTGGTTCAACAGTAACGACACCTGTCATCCCGCACGAGCGACCGCTCGTGTCGGGACCCACGCTACCTCGCGCGTGGCCGGCACACAGCGCCGCAATGGTAGATCCCGACGCTCGCCGTCATGCCTCAGGATAGCATTTGAAACCGTCGCGCCCTGATTGCTCGTGCTTCGATGTTGAAGCCGCAAAAAAGCAACAATAATTGCTCGTCACGGATTTCGCGGAAACACGTGCATTGAGCAACTGCATTTTTGGTTTGTTTTATCCGCGCCTTTCCGCGAAATCCGTGATAGGCAGTTGCAGTTGCCGTTGCCGTTGCCGTTGCCGTTGCCGCCGCCGTTGCTTCGCTCGTGCGGATGTCAATGCGCGTGCAATCGTGGGCTGACTCGCACGCCCGCGCGTCTCGTTACGATGATTTTTTCGCCGTCGCCAACAGCGAAGGGCCAATGACCTGCAGCGGCCTCCTGAGCACGGACTGCCGACGCGCAAACTCATACACACCACCCGCGACGCGCAGAGGCGCCGACCACTTGGCCCGCTGCGCCGCCGGAATCCCGGGGACGTCGAACGCCAGCTCACCGAAGTGCGCGCGTCGCAGCAACATTTCCAATTTGCCTCGAGACAGCAGGTGCCGCAGCGGTGGCAGCGCGCCGCGGCGACGAGCCCACCACGCAGCCACGGCGTCGGGCACCATGCCGCCAGCAGGAATACCGAGATGCGGATCCGGGCCCAGGCTCGTGCGGTTTGCCGTCGCGATGCGGAGACGACCGCCAGCACGCAGCACACGGGCCGCCTCCGCGATCGTGCTGGATTGCTCGCTCACGTTCTCCAGCGTGCCAAGCGACGCGCACACGTCGAACGTCGCGGGCTTGAACGGCAGGGCCTCGGCACACGCACACACGAGATGCGCGCGCACGCCGGCATTCTCGAGCCTCAGCTTCGCCACGACGAGCCACCGAAATGCGATGTCGACGCCCACTTTCACGACAGAACTCGGTCCCATGGCGGCAAACAGCGGGGCGGTTCCGCATCCGACATCGATCACCCGCCGAGATGCCGCACCAGCCTCGCCCTCCATGCGCGCCCAGCTTTCGAGCGCCGCTTCCGCACGCGGCACGGCCGTGTGCAGGCCCATCTCGAACTGCCGCGCTTGCGCCGGCGGAACGGTGTCGAGCGTGATCTCGTAATACCGCGCCGCGAGTTCCTCCCACCGCTGCGCGCCGTCCGACGCGAGGCGCTGTCCCTTCGCCCTATCCGCATCGATGCCGATGTAGGGATCCGCAAATACCCGCAGGTCGGGGATGCCGAGAATCACCGGATACGTCGTGTTGCAACTCGGGCACACCAGCGCGCCCGCACCATCGGACTGCTGCTCAGTCAAATCGCCGTGGCACCGCGGGCAACAGAGACCGAGGGCGAGCAGCTCAGCGAGCTGCGATGCGATGGCGCTCATGCGTCACCGCGCCGACCGCCGTGCCGCAAGCCATTGCTCGTACCACGCAACCGTCTCGCGCAGCCCATCGTCGAAGGTGAACGACGGCTGCCAGTCCATGTGCGCGCGCGCCTTTGTGCAATCCAGGTATTGCTTCGGTATTTCGTGCGTCGCCTCGCCAAGAATGACCGGCTCCAGATGAGACGCATTCATCGTTGCCAATACACGATCCGCGACTTCGAGCACGGTGAGCGGCGTCTCGGTTCCAAAATTGAACGCCTCACCCGTAATGCCCTTGCCCGGCATCCGCTCCGCGAGCAGGAGATATGCGGCCACCGCATCGCGAACATAGAAATAATCGCGCACGAACGTGCCGTCGCTCCGAATGATCGGCCGTTCGCCGAGTAGCGCAGAGCGGATCGTCCCCGGAATGAGCCGGTTGAAATTCAAGTCGCCTGCACCGAACAGATTCCCGCAGCGCGTGACCGCGATTGGCACGTGGTACGTGTGCCAGTAGCTGAAGCTGATGAGGTCCGTGCACGACTTGGACACATCGTACGGAAAACGACCCTGCAACGGAGCGTCTTCAGTGTACGGCAGCACCTCGTGCGACCCGTACGCCTTATCGCTCGATGCAACGACGATTCGCTGGATTCGCTTGCCGCATTGCTTCGCGGCCTCGAGCAGGCACCACGTGCCGCGAATGTTCGACTCGAACGTCGACATTGCGCTCCGCGACGCCGTGCCGACGATGGTCTGCGCACCGAGATGGAACACCGTGTCGATCTCGTATTCATTCAGCGCGCGGAGCAGGGTGTCATAATTCTCGAGCTCACCGTGCACCACCTGACATTGCCCCAACGTGCCCGACGACACCGTACGGCTATCGGGCACCCAGTCACGGACCAGCACCGTGACGCGTGCGCCGCGGGCGAGCAGTTCTTCGGTGAGGTGTGAGCCGAGGAGGCCCGTGGCGCCAGTTACGAAAACATTCCTGTCTGTCCAGAAACTCATTCTGTCGTCTTCCATGGCGCCGAGCCGGACGCCCAAAGTTCTTCGAGGAGCGTCTTTTCGCGCAGCGTATCCATGGGCTGCCAGAATCCGTGGTGGCGGTAGGCCATGAGCTGTCCTTCGCGCGCGATGCGCTCGAGGGGATCATGCTCGAGGCTCACCGTATCGCCTTCGATGTAATCGAGGACAGCGGGCTCGAAGACGAAGAATCCGCCATTGATCCAGCCTTCGTGCGTCTGCGGCTTTTCCGCGAAGGCGCGCACACGATCGCCTTCCATCGTGAGGTCGCCGAACCGTGCTGGCGGG